>CALWNA010000042.1 GCA_944382505.1 uncultured Lachnospiraceae bacterium | reverse complement strand
TGCCATCAATAACAAGAATTTTTCTATGATCTCTGTTATTCTGCTGTGTCGTAAAAAAAGGTCTTGCCGGAGCAAATGTTTTCGCTTTAATTCCTTTTTTTCTTAACTTCTTAAAATAGCCAACCGGAAGTTTCGTCAATGAACAAAGTCCATCGTACATTACTCTGACTTCCACCCCCTGTTGCACTTTCTTCTCAAGAACTCTGAGAATGGAATTCCAAACACGCCCTTCTTCAATGATAAAATACTCCATAAATATAAAATCCTGTGCTTCTTCCAACTGTTCAATTAAAGCGCTATACTTCATCTCACCACAATTAAAATATGTCACATCTGTATTTCGATATATCGGGCATCCTGTATGGTCATAGACATATTTGGCAATCATAGATACCTGTTTATCCTGTATTTGAAGTTCATTATACAAATTTTGATTGGGAACAAGATAACGCTGAGATTTTAAATCAATCTTCTCAAGCTTCTTTTTTAATTTCATGGACCCCGGTTGCAATCGAAAATATATATACATTAACGTACCAAGCGCCGGCACCACCATGATAAAAATAACCCATATAAGCTTCATTGTAGGATCAGAATGATCATTCACAATATAAATGACAAGAAAAATCTGAATTACTGTAACAAGATAAGAAATATTTTTTGAAATCGTTGCATTATAAGCAAACATTCCAAATAATAAGACCTGTAACAGAACCATCAGGCCAAACATAAAGGTACGGCTAAATAAAAAGGCTGCTAATCCTTTTTTCCCTTTATGTTCGACTTTATTTATCTTTCTATGTTCCATTTCCAGTCTCCTTAAAGCTTATAGATTTAGTCTTCTTCATCCAAAAGTTTTTTTCTGATACTCATCATTTTCAGGTCTGTCTCATGTATCACATCTGCACATTCCGATAATTGTTTCACCATTTCTACATTAGAATTTTCAAATTTTTTGTAGTGAATTTCATGTTCCAGACTTGCCCAGAAATCCATCGCTATGGTTCTTATCTGCACCTCAACCTTCATTGATTTTTTTTCTTCCGAAAGAAATATAGGAATTTCCACCACCATATGGAAACTTCTATATCCGTTTTTTTTAGGATTTTTTATGTAATCCTTTTTGGACAAAACCTTTATATCATCCTGCCCGATAAGCATATCTGCCACTTTATAAATATCATCAACAAAAGAACAGATAACTCTTATGCCTGCAACATCATCCAAATTGTTCTTTATAGAATCTACTGACATTTCATATCCTTTTCGTTCAAGTTTTTCAATAATACTTTCCGGACTTTTAACACGGGATTTGATTGACTCTATCGGATTCCTGAGTTCATTTGCCATAAATTCTTTATTCAGAACATCAAGCTTTGTTTTAACTTCTAAGATAGCGCATTCATAATATGTCATTAACATTTTCACTTCATGAATAGAAACGTTAAATCCCTGAAAATATTTTTCAATCTCTTTTCTCTTCTCGTGTAAATCATCCATATTATCTACTCCCACTGCAAATCCGTGAACTCATTTGTAAGCTCTCTGTTCATTAATTCTGTCATAGCCTCTCTTGCCGGTTTCCCATCAAAAATCACCTGATTCACAGCTTCAACAATCGGCATACTCACATTATATTTCTTTGCAAGTTTCAGTGCTGCTTTTGCAGAAACGGCGCCTTCTACTACCATATTTACTTCTTTTACTGCTTCTTCCAGGGAGTAACCTTTTCCAATTAATATTCCGGCTCTTCTGTTTCTTGAATGCTTGCTTTCGCATGTCACAATCAAATCTCCAATCCCGGAAAGCCCGTGAAACGTTCTTGAGTGTCCTCCCATTGCCACGCCGAGCTGGGTGATTTCTTTAATTCCCCTTGTTATCAGTGCAGCTTCCGTATTGTCACCATATCCCAAACCGTCAATGATTCCGGCAGCAAGAGCAATAACATTCTTTAAAGATCCGCCAAGCTCTATACTCTTTCTGTCCGGGCTTGCATATGTTCGAAAATAATTATTTGCAAAAAGTTTTTGCACTGTCTTTGCCGTATCACCTGTCTTTGCACCAATAACAACTGCCGTAGGGATCCGAAGTCCTACTTCTTCTGCATGGCTCGGTCCGGAAAGCACCACAGCATCTACCCCCGGAAGTTCCTCCTCAATAATCTCTGTCATAGTGTATAAAGTTTCATCTTCGATTCCTTTTGCCACATCAACAATAATCTGTCCTTCAGGGACAATCCCTTTTAAGCTTTTTGCAGTGCTTCTTACAAAAGATGAAGCAACAGCCATTACAATCATTTTTGAATCTTTTACAGCCTCTTCAATATTATTTGTAATTTTTACTTCTTTTGGAATTTTTACGCCCGGAAGTCCTACTTTATTTTCATGTTCTTGTGTCAGCATATCGACTTCTTTTTGTAAAAAAGACCAAAGTGTAACATCGTTTCCGTTTTCATATAAGACTTTTGCCAAGGCAATGGCCCATCCGCCGCCACCTAAAACCGTAACTTTTTCCATATTAGTCCTCCTTCTTCTGGCCGATTTTTCTTTCCGTACCATTTATCAGTCTTTTAATATTTTCTTTATGTCTTATATATGACAGTACCATCATAATACCTGTCAGAATATATACTTCTATTTTATCATCGCTATGCAGATTATGCACCATATTAAGCTGTCCCCAGACAATCATTTCAACAAAAAATCCCGTCATTAAACACAAAGAACTGAAAGATACATATTTTGTCAGAATCAACGCAATAAAAAACGTCAACGCTCCCAAAACAATAAATTTCCAATCATAAAACATTAATGCGAAAATGACCCCTGCGGAAGTTGCAATTCCCTTACCGCCTTTAAAATTCATATAAAACGGAAAATTGTGTCCCAAAATAACGCCAAGCCCTGTATATAATGCAATGACAAACATATGGTTCTCACATATATTATGAAAAATAATATATGTAACGCCAATGGCAAAAACAGCTTTCAATGCGTCCCCGAAAAAAGTAAGAAATCCGCTTTTTTTTCCAAGGGTACGCATTGCGTTGGTTGTCCCTGAATTACCGCTTCCATAATCTCTAATGTCAATATGATTCATTTTCCCGATAATAAATCCTGTCTGAAAAAGTCCAAACACATAACCAATAATTATACATAAAACTTTTTGCAATATCATTTTAATTGTCCTTTCTTTCACGTATGATAAATTTTAACGGAGTACCCTTAAAACCAAAGGCCTCTCTTATTTTATTTTCAATATATCTGGTGTAAGAAAAATGCATTAATTTTTTATCATTGACAAAAATTACAAATGTGGGCGGTCTCACTGTGACCTGTGTAATATAGAACAGTTTCAGTCTCTTTCCTTTGTCCGATGGCGGCTGTTGTAATGCCACCGCTTCAGCCATAATTTCATTCAGCACACCTGTCTCAATTCTCATGGAATGATTTGCAATAACCATATCAATCGTATCAAACAATTTTGAAAGACGCTGCCCCGTCTTTGCAGAAATAAACATAATTTCCGCATATTGCATAAAAGACAATATCTCTCTTACTTTATTAGTGTATTCATAAACAGTCTTATCATTCTTTTCTATGGCATCCCATTTGTTAACAGCAATAATAACACCTTTTCCATTTTCATGGGCAATCCCTGCGATCTTCGCATCCTGCTCCGTCACTCCCTGAACAGCATCAATGACAATAACGACGACATCCGCTCTTTCCACCGCCGTGACTGTCCGAATAATGCTGTACCTTTCAATATCTTCTTTTACTTTCGATTTTCTTCGAAGTCCTGCGGTATCAATAAATACATATTCTTTTCCGTTCCACTGAACGTCCGTGTCAATGGCGTCACGGGTTGTCCCCGCAATATTGGATACGATTACCCTGCTTTCTCCTGTCAGTTTATTGATAATAGAGGATTTTCCGACATTTGGTTTTCCGACAACAGCAACCCGCGGTCTGTCATCATCATTTTCTTCTAAATTTAAATTTTTAAAATATTCTGTTACTTTGTCAAGCATATCACCCAGACCGCTTCGCTGCGTTGCAGAAATCGGAATAGGATCACCAATTCCGAGATTATAAAATTCATATACATCCGCCATCATCTTGTTGAAATTATCTACTTTGTTTACAACAAGAACCACCGGCTTATGACTTTTTCTTAACATATCGGCCACTTTAGAATCCGAATCTATCAGTCCTTGTCTGACATCTGTCATAAAAATAATGACGTCTGCAGTATCAATGGCAATTTGTGCCTGTTCTCTCATTTGGGAAAGAATAATATCATTGCTGTCCGGCTCAATCCCTCCGGTATCAATCATTGTAAAATGATAGTTCAGCCACTCTATATCAGCGTAAATTCGATCCCTTGTAACACCGGGGGTATCTTTAACAATTGAAATCATCTGTCCTGCCAAAGCGTTAAACAATGTTGATTTTCCAACATTTGGTCTTCCTACTATGGCAACAATCGGTTTGCTCATCTTTATCTCCTCATTTAACAGGGCTGAAAGCTAACTCTCAGCCCATTTATTGTTCATATTTTGACACATTACTGACCTTTGTTTTTTCACTTTTTTCTAATGTAGATTGTACAAAATCCTTTCCATTTGATTTTACAATAACAGCGTCTATTTGTAAATTCTTTTCCAAATCTGACAAAGTGACATCGTCAAGAAAAACTGTCTCTCCGCTTTTTAGTGTAT
>CALWNA010000041.1 GCA_944382505.1 uncultured Lachnospiraceae bacterium | reverse complement strand
GTTCGTTTTCACGTAATGCCTCTGCCAGCAACCGTTCTTCCCATATAAACAAATTTTTCACCTCATCGAATAATTCCGCTCCTTTTTCCGTATTGATGATTCCTACCGATACTGCTCCTTCAAATCTTTTACTCAGCGTTTTTTTATTCAGTCCCCAGAAATCCCCGATGGTTATATCAGAAACTCTTTTGGTGTCTGCATATGCACATTTATAACAGTTCTCTCTGTAGATAAGCCCCTCTAAAAAAGCGGCATAGTATTCGTCACACTTGGATTTTATAGAATAGATTTCATTGCCTGAATTAACACTCAACGAAAAAACAAATCCTCTTTCATCTCGAAACCTGATCCTCTGCGCCCCCTTGTTTTCAAATTTCTTTAAATGCTCTTTCAAATATTTGAGAGGCGGTGTCCCATGACAGATTAAGTCAATCATGTAAAGGTTATCATACTGTCTCTGCAGGTATCCTCTGAGACCTGCAATTTGACACGGCAGCCCTGTAATAAGCACGTCTTTTCCCTGCTCCAGACGCTTTTTTATCAGCGGATAACACTCTGTAAGACTGCTTTGTACATATTTTGAACCTTTAATCGACTCCAGTTCTTCTACTGTTCCGCACTCTACATAATTCAGATCAAATGCCGTATCGAATCTGCATCCAAAAACATAGCCTCCCTTTTGAATGATATATCTGCCGATAACTGTTGCAACTCCCCCTGACGAGCATCCCAGGATTTTTCCCTTGTCAGCAGCCTGCAGTGCATAACATTTTTCTGGAGCGGATTTCGGTTTGAAAAATCCATGATTAATCGGACAAGTTTTTACGCAAATCTCACACTGAATACACTTTCCATCATCAATATCCGGTATTCTGCGGCCGTACTCATCCTCTCTGAAATTGATTGCCTTCTTAGGACATTTGGCAGCACATGCTCCGCATCCACTGCACACAGATAAATCGGTAATTCTCATTCTTTCTTCTACTCCTGTTCATTCAGCCATTTAATATAATCAAACTGCTCTGCATACTGATATAATCTTTTACCAGAATAGGATACTATATCTGTGATAATATTAACACAGTTTCCGTCTTTATTTTTACTAACTCTCTTACAGCACTCCAATTCTGTGTATTCCTCAGCTGTAAAACATACTTTTTTATAGGGAAGTTTATTAAAGTCTTCCAGGACTTTTTTAGAACATGCACTTCTCTCCTTATCAGGAGGAGTAAAGTCTCGATCTGTCATTATCACATATATTTTCTGATAATTGATACGCTTCTTTCTCTCTTCCCATTTCTCTTTAGCCTCTTCAAATGTATTAAAATGCTTTAAATATAATGTCAGATCCCCTAATTTTGCGACAGGGTATGGAGCAGGATGATATATCTCTATCAATTCCAGAGATAAATAATATTTCAGATCCTTAACAAATTTCACAAAATCTTCAGGACGGATATATATATTAACTGTAGGAGATAAAAATTTTAGCCCCATATCATGACTGATAATCCCCCCTATACAAGTATTGGAAAGAATTGTGAAATCAGTGTTTATCAGCTTTTTTCTCTCAAAACGATTTCTCCATAATTTTCGCATCCATTTTCCTATATTTTTTCGTCCGGTCAGCTTTACTATTGATTTTTTTACTTTTCTGGCGCCTCTTACGGGTAGTAACAAATTCTTTTTAATTTCCTGTTTTGCCGTTTTTATCATGTTTCTATGAATAATCTTCCCAATCACCTTATCAGACGCTTCTGCAAACCCGAATTTTGAATACATCCTCATAAATTCAGGTCGCAGCTCATGCATCGGAGAAGGACCGCTCAGTTGAGAATTAATCCGCATTGCTCTTTCAATCGTCGATCCGACCGCGCAAACCTTGTTTTTGACAGATTCAAAAAAAATTCTTCCTTTTTCCGTATTAAGAAAAACCATTGACACTCCGGCACCGGGAGGTCCCATACGTTTATCTGTCCCATATCCCCAGAAATCCCCCAGAGTGATATCTGAATTTCTTTCCACCCGCGCATACGGACATGTATAACAACTGTCCCTATAGAACAACATCGAAGTATACCCTGCATAATATTTATTGTACTTTGCTTTCTGCTCATAAACATGAGCTCCGCATTGATATTTCAGCCGGAACAGATTATTCTCCCTGAAAGACACTTTACTGACATGCCCTTCCTTTTCTGCCTCTATCTTCTCTATATATTCTTTAAAATAAAGATGCGAAGGCATGCCGTGGCACAAAATATCGACCGTCAGGAGATTCCCATGTCCATTACCCAGGAAATTTAAAAGTCCTGCCGTTTGACATCCCATTCCGATAAAAAGAACCTTTCTTCCTTCCTTTAAGTCTTTCTGCACTTTCAGATATATATCGTCCATCCGGCTCCCCACATATTTTGATCCTCTGTATTGTTCTACTTCCTCTTCCGATTCGGATCTTGTATACACAGCAAGCTTCTCCTTGTTTAAGATCACTCCATATGCCGTTCCCCCCATACGGATCATCTCCTTGTAGAACACACCGGCCATTCCTCCTGATGCCGCTTTATTACGTTCTTTTTCGTCCTTTTCACAAGCTGCGATGACCTGGATCGGATGATTTAATTCAATGGGATTCAATGCAGGGCATACTTTTTGACAGCATCCGCAGCTGATACACTGCTCCTGCCGAATCTGAGGGATAAGGAATCCTCTGCTGTCAGTAATCATATCAATACAATGCATCGGGCAAATGTTTCTGCATGCCTCACATCCCATACACTGACTGGCTTCACATAATTTCATCATTTTTCATCACCGTAAGATCAATCCCTTTTGTCAGAAACCGCAAAGATCTGCTGCGCATATTGCTGATCCTTTTATTCACTTCTGTATAATCAATAAAATCCTGTTTCAACAGTCTTTGTATCACATCTACACCTGACTTTTCCCCGACTATCCTTTCTGCGAGACCAACCTGCTCCAATAGATCATTGGTCTTTATACTCGCCGGAATACTGATAAACTGCTTTTCATTTAAAACTGAAAAAATCGTTCCGTGAAACGTTGTTGTAATCACGCAGTCAGCCCCTTTTATTATAGAACAAAAGTCCATCGGTCCACACATGATATTATAGTTCGCCCATTTATAGTAGAAACATGCCGAAACGATTTTCAACCTGTTTTCTTTAGCAAAATCTTTGATTTTTTTCTCCAGTTCCTTGTCAATACCATATGAATAAATCAGGACATATTTTTCTGCCACCTTTTTGACGGGTAGTGTATCCTTCCGCGAAAAAACTGATCGATCCACCAAAAAAGTAGGATCACATACTATGCCGGGAGAAATGCCTGTAATTTCTTTTACAATCTCTTTTGTTCTATTGTCTCTTGCCAAAACACAGTGTATATTCCGAATGCAGTTAATAATTTCCGGGTATTTAACGAAATCTTCTCTTCCTGCTCTTCCTACGCTGACGCCATACGCAAGAACATTCGTAAGATCACTGCCATAAAAAATCTTATTCTGGAAACTTTTAACCTGAACATTCCATATTTCATCACTTCCAAGTATGACAAGATCCATTTTGCTCAGATCTTCTTTTTCTATCTCTTCAAAACATTTCTGATCATTTAGAAATGCTTTTCTTTTGATTCTTCCATTTTTACGGCTTCTCAGCAAACTAAACGGATGCCGAAACAGTTTTTTCTGCAATAATGCTGGAACAAAGATTTTTTTTACAAACTTTTTATCTCTGGTCACCGCAAAATAGACTTCATGTCCCATCTGCCGCAGGATACACTGTAAGGCATATGCCTGTAAAAAGGATCCGTAATTATTTGAATCATGAACTGTCACTATTCCTATCTTCATTTTCTTCTCCCCGCACTTTTCAACACCATACTCTTTAGTTTCCGACGTTCTTCCCTGTTAAATACCAGAAAATAATTTATGCAGTATCCTGCTGTTCCACATAGCACTGCTGTAATTATCAAAGCAGCCCAGGTATCTGTCTTACAGATAACATCTGCCAGATAAAAAACCAGAAGCATGCACGCACTGGCAATGCAGCCCCGAAGCAGCGGAGGATAAAATACTGACATTCTAAGCCTCAGATTATGCGCTGCATACATGGGAACAAAAAGTAGCACTCTGAATAAAAGCAGAACGGAACTTACTCCTGCTACTGCATATACTCCTAACTTTGTATTATTGAGGAGTATATATACGATTCCAAGATTTACTATTCCTATCCCTACTGATACTAATACAGGAATTTTCAATTTGCAGGTAATCGTATTCACATTATACAGCGGATAAATATATACGCTGAAAAAAGTCGGAAGGAGTGTCAGTACAGATAGTATCTGTACTTCCATAATCTCCTGTTCACTTAAACTCCCCATCCATAATCTGAAAAAAGGAATCCCAAATACCGCAAATCCAATCAATGGTACAGAACACAATGCGCCGCACACCCGCATGGAAAAAGTGGTTTCCTTCAGGAAAGCCTCTTTGTCTCCCGAAGCATAAAGTATTGTCATCCGGGGGGAAAACACATTGGAAACCATACTTATAAAAGAAAGTAACTGTGTAGGAACTGTTTTGGCAATTGACAAAATTCCCATTTCTGCTGATCCGATAAAGATATTTGCGATCAGCAGGTCAAAACCGTTCATTAATAATTGACTTAACTGATTGATCGAATTCCAGATACCGACTCCGACCAGTTCTTTTACTGCCTTAACGGAAAAAAGCTTTCTTTTGATTTTAAGCTGCGGAGTAAGCTTTTTCATATAATACCTGTTCAGCACAGCTATATAAACTGCACAGATTAAAGAGGCCAGACCCACATACCATACATGCGGTCTGAAGAAAGCAATCAGTATTATCAATATTCCTGCACGAAGAAGATAGTTTTCCAAAGAGCGCTTTGCTGACAGATCTAAGCGATTTGTAGCAAAAAAGCAGGTCTGAAAACTATTTGTACTGAGCTGTATCAGAAAAGTGCTGAAAATAAGGAGCCACAGGACTTTGATATCTATTTCATACAGGGTCGGAACTTCTATTACATACTGTAAAAAACAACACAGTAAAACAGAAGGAAAAAGCAGGATCAGAGAAATGGCCACATTACATAATGTTACCGATGTAATATATCGATTCGCATCCTCATATTCCTGTCTGACCATTTTTACAGTAACAAATCTGCTGAGCATTGCATTAAATGCAACTGTAAATATCTGAGCATAGCTCACAAAATTATTTGCCAAGCCTACAAAACCGTAAACCTCCGCTCCAATCGCATTTACGATGTAACTGGACAGAAAAAAGTTGATTCCCAGATTAACTGCAAAGCTGAGGATCTGGGTCACCATATTTACGACAAATCTCTTCTTGTTTTCCATTGTAGTCCTCATTCTTTTTTAAGCTTAAAAATCATTTTCTTAATGAAACATATCCAAAATTTTTCCCCATAATAATATTCGACCGCTTTCATCCATTCCTTTAATCCTTTAAACAGACCGAAAGAATGCAGCCAATTACTAATCGTCGAAACAGCCTCATCATTATTTCTGTAAAAATATACCTTATCCTCAATCTGCTCTATCCACCGCTCTCTCTCCAGCCTTCCCACTTTTCCAAGCTGGAGTCTCATAAGCATGCTGAATACAACTCCCCGGCATTGAGTAAGTAAAACTCTTTTTCCTTTTTCCTCCAGAAATTCTTCAAAACATTTACTAATCATTATAAACTGGTTTAATCTGGGTTCTTTTTTACTTTTCCCCATGATGGAATTTTCCCGGTTAAGATAATAATATAGGCATTCCTGAATCATCTCTACTTTTTTGCAAAATGAGATATAATACAAGTTAAAACAAATATCCTCCGCAAATATTTGAGAATTATCCACAAAACAAATTCTATTTTTTTTAATAATATCTGCTCTATATAATTTGTTCCACACACAATACCCTAATCGATACCCCAAGTACTCTGCAGTAATTAGATTTGTTCCTCTGTCCTTAATTTTACAGCTTTGAACCGGGAAAGAAGTTTTTTTCTCCCTGCCGGCTATTTCATCATAAACAATATAGTTAAAGCACACCAGATCTGTATCGGTATACATGTAGACAGAAAGTGCTGTTTCAATTAAATTCGAAGTCATTAAATCATCACTGTCAAAAAAATAGATATATCTTCCTGATGCGATGCAAAGTCCTGCATTTCTGGCATCTGACAATCCACCATTTTCTTTATGAATAACTTTAATGCGCTTATCTTTCTTCGCAAATTCATCTGCAATACTCCCGCAGTTATCCTGAGAACCATCATCTACCAGAATAATTTCCAGATTATGATATGTCTGATTCCTGACACTCTCAACACTTTTATATATATATTTCTCCACATTATAAATCGGAACGATAACGGAGATCAGCGGTTCCTCTCTCATTCTATTATCCCACCTGCTTCTTTCATATTATCTAAATGCTTAAAGTAAACCATCTGTATAACCATAATCTGAGTTTTCTTTTTAATCCCCGGATCTTCCCACCGCATTCGTCATACTCCTGATTGAACTTTTTATCCAGCTCTCTTGCAGTTTCCAAATCTTCGGGATTTGCATTTCTTTTTAGTCTGGATGCATATTCTTTGAGCATATAAAGGTATTGATATTTTATCAAATAAAAAATTTCTCTGTTCTCTTCCTGTTTAAAAAAATCAGCCATCTGTTCATATGCTTCAAGCGCATCATAGGAAAACACTGTCCTGCTCTTCCCCATAATACTATCCTGCCTTTGAAAATAATAGTAATATTTCCCATGCAGAAAAACTACCCTCTTGCAGTTGTAATACAGCCTGTATGTTGTAAACTCGTCCTCATGCAATTTTCCAAAAGGGAAGCGCACTTTCTCAAACAGTTCTGCTTTGTAAAGTTTTCCACACGATATCACGCTGATTACATGCAACTGCTTATTAAGAATATTTTTTACAGCCTGTATTCCGTCAAATAATTCAGTTTCATCCTTTACTGTCTCATGAAACACCGGGGACATATCATATACTTTTTCAATATCGCACATAGCTGCGTCGGCATCTTCTTTCTTGAGTTTTTCCCACAATCTCTGATACATTTCCGGATGAATATAATCATCGGAATCTACAAAACCTAAATATTTTCCATGTGCAGCTGCTATCCCCGCATTTCTGGCATCAGACAAACCTCCGTTCTTCTTATGTATAACATATACCCTATTGTCGCGTTCTGCATAGCTGTCGCATATTTCGGGGCATCCATCCGGAGACCCGTCATCGACAAGAATAATCTCTAATGTTTTATATGTCTGTGCTATGATTGAATCGATACATCTTGAAAGATATTTTTCTACCCTGTATACAGGTACAATAATACTGATCAATTCTTCCATTTTTCTCCAATCCTTACATAATATCCTGGCTTTCCTTATCTGCTGCTGCCAGGCAGCATTCTCCAAACCGGGTAACCGATTCGAAGCAATATTATTAACACTTTGCGTTTAAAAGTAATATGCTCACTTTTTAAAAATTTGAATACAATCATTTTGATATAAGGGAATACAATATCTCCATATTTCTTCTGTTCTAGAGAAGGATATTTTACGACATCTTTCAGGATAGATACGTAATGATTCCAATAGCCTGCATTCAGTAAACTGTCCAATTCTTTATTCTCATATTTGCTGCCCATCTGTACAACTGCATTAAAAGTATTCAAAACACTCATCCTGTGCTCAGTGACTTTGCCATGCATCGCACTTCCTGCATGAGTAATATAATGGTATTTAGGTTCGGGAGTGTAACAGACATACTGGCAGTTCCAGATATACTGCTGACAAAACAAAAGATCTTCACAAATATAAGTATTTTCATCGAATTTCAGATTTTCCCTGATGATCATTTCTCTTTTAAACAGTTTATTGACTACATATCCTTTCATAAGGCTGCCATTTTTCCCTGCTACCGCCTTAGCAGCCTCCAGTCGTCCCATTCTCCGCTTTCTCTCACACAGTCTTATTTGAGGTTTATCGTCAATATAGTATCCGCACACTGCAAGATCAGTGTGCGGATTTTCCTCCATTAAAGAAATTAATAATTCAAGCATATCATCATCTATTCTGTCATCAGAATCCATAAACAAAATATATTTTCCGACTGCATATGACAATCCGGAATTTCTTGCTGCTGAAACACCTCTGTTTTTGTCATGACGATAAACTTCTATTCTTTTATCCCTTAATGCCAGCTTTGTACAAAATTCAAAGGACCGATCTTCCGAGCAATCATCGATCAGGATAATCTGAATATTATGAACTGTCTGACGGCATACAGAATTCACCGCCTCTGCTAAATATTTTTCTGAATTATAAACCGGCATAATAACACTGACTACAGGTTCTTCACGTCCGCTCATATTTTCTACTCTCCGTATAATCTCATATAGCACTTCATAATCTTTTCAAAAAATTTTTCTTCAGAAAATTCTTCTTCTGCCAGTTCCCGCGATTTTTCAGACATCTGAAGAAATACATCCTTTTCTCTCATCAATTTCAGCTTTTCAGCAATCTGTTCAGGAACTCCGGGATCAACAAGGCAGCCGTTTTTTCCATCCTTAACAGCAGTTTCTATATCACCCACACGACTGGCTACCACTGGCATACCGTAACTGATCTCTTCCAATACGGATACTGGAAGTCCTTCATTATACGACGGAAGTACGCCAATCTGACTTTCTAATATCAATTCTTTTTTTCTATTTCCGCTAATCCATCCGTAAAACCGGATAATCTCTTCCAGATTTTTCTTTTTGCAGTATTCCTTTAGTTCTGCCTCTTCCGGTCCTGTTCCCGCTATTACTGCTTTCAATGTTCCAAGCTGATCTGACTCTTTCAAGATAGCCATAGCTTCAAGAAGATTTTTCACTCCTTTTCTTGGAATCAAAACCCCCATATATAAAATCTGACATCGCTCTTTATTCCAGCTTATGATTTCTTCCGGGATCGGAACAGCGTTTGGCACAACTATTGCATTAACATGCGGTTCGATCTTTTCTACAATGCTTTTCCACTTTTGTCCCAGAACAAAAAAGGCATCCGCCTCTCTTAGCAGTCTTTGAATCTTTTCCTTTGTTTTTTTATCGGTTTCATTATACCATTTTTCAAATTCGGAGCCATGTAGATGGATAATATCTTTGATACCAAATCTTTTACATATTTTATGAATCATAAACTTTCTATAAAAGCTTCCTTTATATGACATATGCATATGTACGATATTTGGCTTATAAATCATCAGAGCAGCTAATATCCTAAAATAGGACAGCACAAAATAACCTGCCTTTACCAGGCTGTTAGAAGGATAAAAGGTAGATATATATTTCATACTGACGTTTTTTTTCTTCCAGTCGTATGACAAAAGCTGAGAAATTACACTTGTCATTCCGCCTTTATTAGATGGATGATTTCCGCACATTAATACTCTGATCATTCTTTTTACACCTGCCATAATTCTACTTTATAATCTGTATGTTCCCTCTAGATTACATACCATTCTAGTATCTAAAATCACCTTTCCTTTCAATTTATCAATATTATCTTTAATTTCATCATGCCCTACCAATATCACTACAAAATCCACTGCTTTCAAAAACTCATCCAAACTATGCATCTGATTTGGTACAACATCATTTTTTATGAATGGATCGTATACTTTTACAAGATTTCCAGATAGATGTTTTTCCATAGATTCCAACATCTGCAAAGTCGGTGATTCGCGCATATCGTCTACATTTTCTTTGTAGGTAAGTCCATATAAGCCAACGCGGCTTACATCCGTCATCCCTTTTTCTTTCATAATATTGTGTACTCTTTCCAGCACAAATTCCGGCATTGAATCATTGATCTTGCGCGCAGCGAGAATAATATTTGCCAGCCCCGGATAATCACCTACAAGGAACCATGGATCAACCGATATGCAGTGTCCGCCGACACCCGGGCCGGGATTCAGAATATTCACGCGAGGGTGCTTATTTGCGATACGAATAATTTCATACACATCCATATTATCCGACCTGCATATTTTGGCCAGTTCATTTGCATATGCAATATTAATATCCCTAAATGTATTTTCTACAACTTTTGTCATTTCTGCCGTTCGTATATCTGTCAAAACAAGCTCAGCCCTGCAGAACGAAGAATATACTTTCTTTACCTTTTCTGCTATTTCTATACTGTCCGCTCCTATCGTTCTTGCATTATGCTTTAATTCATACAGCATATTCCCCGGTATGATTCTTTCGGGTGCATGCGCAAGATGAATGTTCTGACCGATTTTAAAGCCTTTTGCCTCAACACACGGACGAATATATCGATCTATCGTTCCAGGAGAAACCGTAGATTCAATCACTAGAACAGAACCTTCTTCGCAGACCTCCAATACGCTTTTAACCGCGTTTACAACATATTCCGCATCGATCTTTTTGTTAACTGCATTATATGGAGTCGGAACAGAAATAATATACATATCTGTCTTCTGATATTTTTCTGAAAATTTTATTCCCTTGCTAACAGCCTCTTCAAACAGTTCATCCAACCCCTCTTCTTTAAAGGTCACCCTGCCCTGTTTCAATTCACTAACAACTTTTTCATTATAATCTGTTCCAACTACTTCAATCCCATTCGCGGCAAGGATCAATGCGGTCGGAAGTCCGATATATCCAAGCCCTACTACATTTACCATTTGTTCTTCTCCTTTCTCAGTCTAGTCTTTATCGTTAAACAAACAAATTTAAAATTGCCGATTATATAACGTTTCCACATTCTTCCAGGTTCCTGTACAAATCTGTAAAACCATTCTAAACCGAATTTCTGCATCCATAATGGCGCTCTTTCAGTCACACCTGCAACCACATCAAAACTTCCCCCAACTCCCATCACAAACGGTACATCCATCACTTTAAGATACTTTTTGATCCAGTATTCTTTTTTCGGGGATGAAAAAGCAACAAAAACCATGTGTGGTTTTGCATCTCTAATTTCCTCAGCTATTGTTTTTCCTTCCGTTTCTGAAAAATATCCGTTCCTGACTCCTGCTATTTTTAAGTTTTTATATTTATCCTTAAAAATATCTGCGACCCGATTCACTACTTCCTCTCTTGCACCGAAAAGGAACACTCTGTAGCCCTTTTCATTAGCTTTTTCTATCAATCGCAAAAAAAGATCTATTCCTGTGACCCTTTCTTTTACCGGAATATTTAAAATTTTAGCCGCCCATAAAATAGAAGCTCCATCAGCATTTATTATCGGGCATTCATTTACAATCCGGGTCAGTCTCTCATCCTTTTGCATCAAATTAATTTTCGATGCATTAATCACTACATGCTGCGTTGGCTTCCCGATACGAATAATCTCCTCTATAGCTTCTACTGTCTCATCCATTGTCAACGCATCGACAAAAGTATTAAATATTGGAAATCGCTTATGTGATAAATCCAATTTCAGCTCGCCCCCTTGCCTTTCAGCACTACCCCGACCGTCTTGATCAGGATCTTGATATCTTCCTTCAGAGACCAGTTATCAATATATTCTACATCCATTGCAACGATCTCCTCAAAATCTTTTGTATCGCTCCGCCCGCTCACCTGCCATAATCCGGTCAATCCCGGAGTTGCGCTCAGACGGCGCCTGTGATATCCCTCATACTGGAGAAATTCTTCCTCTGTCGGCGGTCTCGTGCCCACCAGGCTCATTTCTCCTTTCAAAATATTCCAGAACTGCGGAAGCTCATCAATACTTGTCTTGCGGATGAACCTGCCCACCTTTGTCACACGCGGATCGTTCTCCATCTTGAACATCA
>CALWNA010000040.1 GCA_944382505.1 uncultured Lachnospiraceae bacterium | reverse complement strand
TGTCAGAATATCCCAACCCGAATCTTACAATGGTTTCGTCAGAAAGTTCTCTTCCCTTTAAATAATGATACGCAAATTTTCCCCTATCTGACTTTAACGTATAATGATAATATTTTGCCGCCTCTGTATTGATTTCAATAATTTTTGTCTTTAAATCCTTTTCTCTTCTGGCCGCCTTTGAATATTCCATCTTTGGCAATTCAATCCCTGCCCTTTTCGCAAGGACTTCCATTGCTTCAACAAATGTATAATTTTCATATTTCATCAAAAACGAAAGAACATTTCCCCCTTCACCACATCCAAAACAATAATACATCTGTTTATGGGGGGATACGGAAAATGAAGGCGATTTTTCATTATGAAAAGGACATAATCCAAAATAAGAACTACCCCTTTTTTGCAATTTGACATAATCGCCAATAACATCCACTATATCGTTTTCTGTTCTCACCTGTTCAATAATATCTTCCGAGTAAAACATTTTTCTCTCCAAGCTGCCACTGACCTTTTTCACGCAGTGCAATTTCATGTCTTTCCATTACAGTACCAATCATTCCATATTCCAAAATTTGGGTACAAATATCTGTTGAAATTTTTTCACCGAATACTGGTCACTCATCCCCGCTATGTAATCACACACTACCCGCTCTTCCTTTTCCCCACACTGTTCAATCAGGTATATAAATTCTTCCGGCAACTGCCCGATATGCTCTAAATAATATCCGTATAACTGCTTGAGCATTGCCTTTGCCTTTGTCTCCTCACTTTTCGCCAAAGGATTTGTGTATACATTTTCAAACATATAGGCTCTTAGCCCCATCATCGCCTTTTCCACTTCTTCCGACATAAGGATATCATTTTTATTCTGACTGTTTTTTACAATATCGTGTACCAATGCATCCAGTCTTTTTTTTGTGGAATCCCCAAGTATATCCGTATATATTGACGGAATATCTTTTTCGCATATAATTTTTCCTCTTATGGCATCATCAATGTCGTGATTAATATATGCAATCTTATCGGAGAGTCTTACCACCTTTCCCTCCAGCGTGGATGGATTTCCTCCGGTTCTATGATTGACAATACCGTCTCTTACTTCTTTTGTCAGATTCAGCCCTCGCCCTTCATTCTCTAACAGTTCTACAACTCTTATGCTCTGTTTATAATGTTGAAATCCTACACTGCACACTTCATTTAAAGCTCTTTCTCCGGCATGACCAAAGGGTGTATGTCCCAAATCATGACCTAAAGCAATCGCCTCTGTTAAATCCTCATTCAGCCGCAAGGATTTTGAAATAGTTCTGGCAATCTGAGAAACTTCAAGGGTATGGGTAAGCCTTGTCCTGTAATGGTCACCCATAGGTGCCAGAAACACTTGGGTTTTATGCTTCAACCTCCGAAATGCCTTGCAGTGAATAATCCGGTCTCTGTCACGCTGGTATACCGTGCGAAGATCACACTGCTTCTCCTCACGGTCTCTGCCTTGACTGTTGCAGCTCAGTGCAGCATACGGACTTAAATATAACTTTTCCAATTCTTCATTTCTCTGTCTGATATTCATAGCAAATACCTCCAGTTCAAAGATAAGTCCATTATACAACAAAATCAATTATTTTAATAGAACGAATACAAATCATACCTTCTAATGTCTGCTATGCATTTTTCAATTTTATTCTTCCCACTTCGTTGTGCTGTTCAAACTGTTTTTCTATTTCCACCAACATCTCTGCATATGTTTTTAATTCCTCTCTTAGCGATTCTTCATTGTCACATTTCTTTTTATAAACCAGTCTGTGCTCCATACTCGCCCAAAAATCCATAGAAATCGTGCGAAACTGAATTTCTACCGGAAAATATTCCATCCCATCAAGACAATACACCGGCATCCCGATAATCATATGATAACTTCTGTAGCCGTTAGACTTCGGTTGCGCAATATAATCGCTTTCTCTTATGATAATTAAATCTGACTGATTCTTCATTTTTTTGACTAAATTATATATATCATCCACAAAATAACAAATAACACGAACCCCTGCGATATCCTGAAGATAATCTTTGGCATTTTCAACAGAAGGGGCTTTCTCTTTTTTTACAATTTTCTCTTCCATGCTGTTCTTTGTCTTTATGCGACTCTGAATATAATGTATCGGATGACTTGTTGAGTCTCCATACAATGTATGATTCAATACATCTAATCTTGTTAATAACATTTGTCTGGCGTCATCATATGGTTGAATAAAATTTATGTACTCTTCATCTGTCATGTTGTACCTTCTTTCCGTCACAAAATTTTATAAATTTATCATACAATGGAATTGTGTTATTTTCATGGAATTTTTGTTAAGAAACAAATTTCTAAACACTTCTGAATTTTTTGTCTCTGCAAAATTTCTTTTAAGATAATAATCTTTTTCTCTGTAATTCTATGTATCATCTGTCCAAATATTACACATACTGACTATGAGGTAAAATACCCCGGATATTTTGGGGAGAAAGGAAAATCCAATTAGCATTTAAAATAATTGGACAATGCGTAATAAAAATGAATAAAGATTCTGAAGAACAACATCATAAGCAATGCAATCACGATAAGTTTAATAGTATAACCCAAAAAAACAGCCCTGAAAACCAAAACCAGACACACAATTCCCGCAAGGAAGGCATACAGCCAATCAATCAGAAGAGATAAAACGAAAACGGTACCCTATTTTGAAAAGAAAAAAGCCCCGTGGAAATCCACAGGGCTTTTCGTGCAGTTGATGGGACTTGAACCCACACCCAGTTAACCCGGACATGAACCTGAATCATGCGCGTATGCCAATTCCGCCACAACTGCTTAAGCTTAGTATGCTTTTAATGAAAATGGAAGCCGCCGTGACTTCCATTTCAAAAAGCAAATGCGGAAGATGGGACTTGAACCCACACGAGCGCATTGCTCACAAGATCCTTAGTCTTGCTCGTCTGCCAGTTCCGACACTTCCGCATACGTTTTTCAAACGCAAAAAGAATATTATCATAATTAGCCAATAGTGTCAACTGCTTTTTTACTTTTTGTTCTCTTACGAAATGAAAATTTTTATACTTTACTCCTTTTCCATGAAACCGTCTTCTGAGAAAAAACATTACCTCTTTAACAGTTTCTGCGCATATAAAAGGGCCTCCCAATATGCTTTTAAGCATATTGGGAGGAAACCTTCTGGTATGTCAAACAATACTATTTTATTGCAACCTTCTTGACGCCAGACCATTTTCCATAAACTTTCTTTCCGTTTGCATCAAGTACATAAGCTCGGGCTTTGATAAAGAGCTTGCTCTGATTCTTAAGTTTCTTAGATGTAACTGTCATTTTTACCTTCTTAACTATTTTCTTAACAATTGCTTTTTTGTTATTCTTAGCATTTTTCTTTGTCTTATAAATAGCTACCTGGTATCCATCAGCTCCGGCAATCTTCTTAAGAGAAAGTTTTACTTTTTTCGCTGATTTCTTCTTCGCTGTAATCTTTTTAATTTTTGCCTTTGCAGGAGCAGTCACCTTTTCAGATGCTTTCGTTGTAGGTGTCTGCGTTGTTGTTGCTGCAGGAGTCGTCACATTCGGGTTATCTTTTGCCGAAATAGTTTTTACAACTGTTCCCGTGTAATTTCCATTCAATCCCGTAATTGTAACTGTAATATTACCTTCTGCATCTGTTTTTGCCACATAGTTATAATCAACGCCTGCAGTCAATTCCACATTTTCATCTTTTACAGTAACTACTAATACTTTATTAGAAAATCCCGTCTCAACTGTAATGCTGCCGTCCGTTATCTGTTTCGGAGCAATCGTGAACACACCTTCCACACTGCCTTCATATAGTCCGATACCTGTAACTTTATATTTTGCGGTACCCGCATTAATATTGTCACTGTATTCAAGCACATAGTCTTTATCACATTCCAGAATAGTATCTCCGTATTTTACTATAATACCGACAATCATCTCTTTGCCTGAATATACAGGTGCTACATCTTCCATTAACACTTCGGCATTATCAGAACTTATATCCATACCGGATACGGAAATTTCCTGCGTTACACCTTCGCTGTATTTGCCTGCCAGAACAGCAACGACTTTCACGGTATGGGTTCCTACTGTCTGACTATCATATGTATATGTTGAATCTGCTGATACATTTTCATCAACAAGCACATCATCTATATACACATCATATAACTGGCTTTCAGCCCCTAATTTTTCAGGACTGTTAAAGGATACTGAGATTTCATTTAACGCATTACTTTCCACAACAAATCCCACCGCTTCATTGACCGGTACATCAGCTAACATAATTGTTTTTGTACACGTTCCTGTATAATGTTCACCGACACCTGTAAATGTCACTGTAATATTACCTTCTGCATCTGTTCCAATTTCATATGTGTAATCGGTCTCTTCTGTCATTTCTGTATTTCCATTGACCAGACCGATGATAAAATCATTATTTTCATCAAACGCTGTGCTGATTGTTACATTTTCAATGTTCTGTTTTACAATACGAAATTCTTTTGTATCTGTTCCCGTGTAACGACCTATACCATTAATTATAATCTTTCCGTTACCAATTTCAGTATTGTCGCGATACGAAAGCTCATAATCTTTACCGGAAACCAACGTCCTATCCTTATAGGTGGCCACAATCTCCGGTTCTATTGCTTCACCCGTGTAGAAAAATTCACTGCCGAGTTCAATATTAACCTCCGATAAATCAATATAATTTTCAATGACAGCCACTTCATAAATCTGAAAACCATAAGCAGAAACGGCATTGCTCAAATTTATTCTCACGAATTGGGCTGTTGTCAATTCACACTGTGTAGCATCAAGCTCAATACTTACAATAGAACTTGAAACGTCTGTTGCTGCTCCTATTTGTTCATATGTTTCACCGTCCAAAGAACACTCTACTGTATATTCCTTGGCATATCTGCTGTCGCTAAACAAAATTACAATTCGCTCCAGTGCTCCGGCCTTATATACTTCGCCCAAATCTATTACGATGGAAGCTGTCGCATCTGCAGTATTTGTTCTAAATAATGTTGTCAGATTCCCGTCTGTAAGATTAACTTCCGAATCCGGTTCCTGTCCTTCATCCTGTCTGATAGATGATGAAGTGGCATTCTTTCCGACAGCGATATTTCTTTCATCACCAAATAAACTCTGAAAATCCTTTACCACTACAGTTTCAGAAATACCTTCCGATACATTACCGTCCTTATAAGATATTACTTTTATTTCATATTCGCCTGCAGTTAAATCAGATACTGTGTATTGCGTGTCCGGCAATACTGCTTCTTCCATTCTTGAACCGTTTATAAACACATAGTAGGTATAATCATCATGACCCGCAGCCGCTTCAAATATATATTCAAGTTGTCCATAATCGCTTGAAGTCACTTCCAAAGATACAGGATTGTCTAAAGTCTCTGCTCCCGGAATTTCAACAGGTTCCAGATCAGCATCTTCTTTTACAATAATGCCCAGTTCATAGATTTGGAATCCGTATCCTGCTCCCACAGGATCGCTGAGATTGAATCTTACATATCTTACTGCCGGAAGAGTACATCCTTCCGAATCTATTTGTACCGTCTGTAATTCTGAATTACCTGTCGCTTCGGCCACTGTCTCAAAATCAACGCCATTGACGGAATAATCAATTGTATAACTATTCGGATATCTTCCTGCCGCATACAATGACACCGTTCTTTCTATGGCATCAAGCCTGTAATTCTGTCCTAAATCAATTACGATGCTTGCACTTGTGGCCGCCGTGGCAGTCCGGAACAGACTTGTGAGACTTCCGTCTGTTATATTTGCTTCCAAATCACTTTCCCGAATAGAAGAGGACTTTGCACTTTTTCCAATTGCAATGTTTCTTTCATCTGTCAGGAGATTCTGAGGATTTTTCACTGTGGCGGTTCTGCTGATTCCCTCTGAAGTAATGCCTTCTTTCAACGACACTATCTTTACTGTGGCATCTCCCCATGCCAGTCCGGTTACCGTATATGTCTCGCCCGGTGTAGCATTCTCATCATATAACAGTCCATTTACATATGCATAATATGTATAGTCATCTGCATCATTTTCTGCTTTTTCAAATGAGAACTCAATCTGCCCGTAATCACTTGATGTGACTGTAAGAGATACAGGGTCGTCCAACGTTTCCACTTCCTGGTATTCCACTTCGCTTACTTTTGTTATGCCATCTGTTAAAACAGCCATTCCCATTACCTGTAAGCCGTTATTTGTATTATTCGCATCGTTCTTCGCTACTACCCTGACATATTTTGCATAAGGAATTTCCTCAGCCTGTTCTTCCGTCAGTTCTATTTCATCCAGACAAATGATCGGGTTGCCGGATGCTGATGAATACGCCGCAACACTTCCGACTTCCACAAAATCCATTCCGTTCAGTGAATATAAAATCGTATATCCGCCTCTTGCACTGGTATTTAACGAATAATACTGGACAGCAATCCTGTCGATTTTGCTTGTATCGTATGCATTTCCCAAATCAACCTGGATCCATTTATCCTCGGAAACTTTCTGCCCGATTGTAACTGTTGTTGATGCACTGCGCGATGTTGCAAATTCTCCGTTTGTGACAACGCTAAGATCTGTTCCACCATTATTTCCCCCGGTTACTGTTGATGCAGATACATTTTTGTATAACGCAAAGTTGTAATCTGCATTGGCCGCTTCATTTACCAAGGCGGCTCTTTCCTCCGTATCCTTCAGGATAATCGTAGCTGTTGTATCAGCTATTACGTTTGTCAGATGAAATCCTGTCATAGAAGTAATTATCATAGTAATCGAACAAACTATTGACAAAATTCTTTTTAGTATTTTTTTCATAACACAAATACTCCTTTCATTTTTTTCCCGTTCTGAATGCTTACATCTTTATGTAAGCGCTTACATATGTATTTTATCAAATTTGTCATTATTTATCAATATTACAAACTTTTTTTGTATATTTTGGACAATTTATTTATTTTTTTTAGTAACAAATTACAAGCCGAAATATTTACATTGCACGGGACTTCCCCAATTTAAACGAAGTATATCTTATGACACGATTCATTCTTACAGCTATGCCAACATCACTGTTTCTCCGTGAACTGCACACTCAATACAGAGCATTTTATATAATAAGAAATTTCAGAGAATTTTCCTTATTAATCGGGTAGGAGGTAGATAATTACTTTATCTACCGACCTCCCACACCACCGTACGTACCGTTCGGTATACGGCGGTTCTTTAGTTTTCACATACTTTCAAATAGAACTCTGTGAATGTAGGATAT
>CALWNA010000039.1 GCA_944382505.1 uncultured Lachnospiraceae bacterium | reverse complement strand
GGCAGTACCATCGCCGAAGGTATTCTGGACTGTATCATCAATAACAAGTACAGTATTGAAGTTAAAGGTCGCATCTCTATGAGAAAGCGCCACGCGTTTTCAGATGAAAAAGGCGGGAGTGAATGACAATTGTCTTTTCTAAAAGGTGGCTTAGGGAGATCCAGCCCCCCATAAAATGTTACTACTCAGCCATAGGTGTCTGAAAAACACCGCCTCTTAAAAAAGAGCCGGTGTCACTTACACAGTTGCTATTCTTCTTTTTCCATGTCCGATAATTCTACTTCTACCCAAACCTCTTTGTCGATATCGTGTAGCACTATTACAATCAAAAGCGGCCCATTTATCACAAACGTTTTCTGTGATTTCATTTGCTCCCCACTATATCTTATCTCTACACCTTTCTTCTGATTCATAAAGATAATCGACATTCTGGAGAGCGCCATCTCCAACTGATTGCTCCGTATAAAAAACGACACTATTTTTTGTTCATTCAGCATCCAGCATCCACATATCAGCTTTTTACGCCAGCATTTTCCGGTACCGAAATAAAATGTATGATTTCTTGCTTCAAAAAGAGCATAGCTATCATTTCCTTTCCTGGTTTCAAATACGTGATATCTTTTCCCCCAAATGAAAGTACTTCTTCTGGCTTTTTCTTTATCATTACTATTATTGTTTTCAATATAGAGCATCTCATATGGCTCCAAAGCTACAGTAAAGGATGCAGTTCCGTCCACAACAGCTATTTTTCGGTAAAGTTGTAAAGGCATCTCTTTCTCCCGTTTTGCCTGTTCATAAAATGCTGTATCACAGACATAAATATCAAGCCATTCACCGGAGAGACCTTCACAAAAAAAATTTTTTTTCTCTGTTTGTTCTCCATTATTCCAGAATACAGCAGCACATCGTTTTTTGTCGGACGAAGCCATTGCACTGATTCCACATATTTCGTTATCATTCGCTTTATCTATTCGTTTTCCACCAGAATATACCGGGCATCTGGAGATTGGCATTCTATTATAAATTTCAAATACATAGAATGCCGGATAATAATTTTTTTCCAAACTAACAAGACTTAATTCATCTACTCCGGAATTCAACAATTGCGCCCAATGTACCATTGTCAAATCATGAATATCAAGCAATTCCAGCATTCCTGTTAGCAAAAACGGAATGATTTTCTGATTGGTCAGATTTGTGCTTCCATACTCCCATGGTGGCGGCAACACATTCCATTCATTCATATGAAGTTCCACATTTTGAAATCCCGGTCTATTTTCCAGTAGTTCCTGAATCTGTAACGTTCTTTTAATATGTTCTTTTTGTTCATAACCATAGGAATGAAACGAAAAAAAATCAAGAGGTAGTTGCTTTTCTTCTACCAATTGCATGAAACTCTTTAAATTCTTTTCAACAGTTTCATAGGATTCCTGAAAAGCTTCCGCAGGACCACCAACTGCTGTCGCTTCATCCCCTCGCTTTATTGCAGGTGCACCATATTCGTACATTTTCAGATAATCTTCAAATGTCCCTGTATACAGATTATCAAAACAATCCGCTTCATTAAAAACCTCCTGCCATATCAGGGGCATTCCTATCTCTCGATAATGAGCGGACAATTTTCCCAAGAATTCTCCCATCTTCTCAAAATCTGTCGGACCATCCTTAAAGGTTCCTCCTTTTGTCTGTAGAGGAATTGGAACGTAGCACCAGCACCAATAAGGCTGAATATTTCTTTCTATCAGAAAAGCTGAAAGCCAGTCCAATTTTTCAAAATGGAAAACAGGATGATCCGCCGTACCATCAATCAGATCTCCAAATTCCTGTCTCCTATCTCCCATAAACAAATCTATTCTGATAGATTCTGGTTGAATCCTTTGCAATGCTTCTTCGTTCTCCTGATAACGGGAAAGTGGAACAAGTCCCGAATTAAACATATGAAATTTCTTAATCAACGGGCTTCCTCCATGTTCCTGAAAATGGACATTTATTCCGTCGAATTCTCTCAATTGCTTCCTCCTCCTATCCTTTAATCGCCCCGATCATAACACCTTTCTCAAAGTATTTCTGTATAAATGGATATATAATCAAAAGAGGCAGCGCAGATACAATAATAACAGCATATTTAAGTTGTTGCTGATATGCAATTCTAAAAAAGCTCTGCCCGCTTCCCATACTACTCACTTGATTCTCCAGCAAAATAGATCTGAGAATATTCTGAAGTGGTTGAATCTGTGTATATCTGGTATACATCATTCCCGTAAAGAAATCATTCCAGTGCGCAACAAGATAATATAATGTTACGACAGAAATGACAGGCTTGGATAAAGGCAGAACAATACCCGAAAAGTATCGAAAATGATTACATCCATCAATTCTAGCAGCATCCCACATATCTTCCGGAACAGAATTTTCAAAAAAAGATCTGACAATGATCAGATTATATACATTCAGGCAAAACGGTAAAATAAAAACCAAACGACTGTTCAACAGATTAAGTTGACGAATCAACAGATAGGTCGCCATCATGCCGCCATTAAAAAACATAGTAAAAGATACATTACAGTTCCTCCCGGTCAGGAATTCTTTCCAGGAAGGCTGTTCCCGGTCATTCATAAAATCGGCAAGGGAAGTTCCGATCACCTGGCGTGCCGGCTATAAGCCCGATAATACTTTGATAAATATTGAGTCCCCGTCTTTTTATGGTTTCTATGCAGCTGATGATATCACAATACAACTCTCTGCCTGCTTCTGTTCGGAACCCTCCTGCCATTTTCTGGTAGCTTTTGCAGATCCGCAGGTTTTTCTCACTCATGTTGTTGTTGTAATGGATATCAAAATCTTTCAGATACAGCAGATGGTTCTCTTTATATTTTTTCAGGCGGTTCAGAAGCGCTTTTTCTTCTTTTTGGGCTACACGGCCTTTCGTATTTGCGTTCTCCTTTTGCCCCTGCTCAATCAGCTCATCGTACCGCTTCTCATACAATTCTGTTTTTGAAACCTCGAAATTTCTGTACCCCGCCTCTTTTCTCTTCTTACGCGCTTCATTCCATTCAGAAAACTTCGCAGATTCCGGCTCCACTGATTTGGGGTTTCTTCCGTGTTTTTTTGAAGATAACGCCTCAGAGGACATTGCATTCTTGCCCTTTATACCCTGGCTGGGCGCCTGACTTCCTGAGGCTGTCCACTTCAGAGGTAAGGGATTTGATCTCACGGCGGCTACGCTTTTGGTCAGCTTCCATCGTATTCAGTTTATTCATGACTTCTATCAGCTGATTATAACCGCTTTCTCGTAATTCCCGCCCATGAGTGCCCTCCTTTCTCCGAAGCTTCCG
>CALWNA010000038.1 GCA_944382505.1 uncultured Lachnospiraceae bacterium | reverse complement strand
AGAAAAGGTAATGGAACAGGTGGGACTAAAAGACAGAATGGGAAATTTTCCGGCACAGCTCTCAGGCGGAGAACAACAGAGAGTATCCATTGCAAGAGCGCTGGCAAAGAACCCCAAACTTTTATTGTGTGATGAACCTACCGGTGCATTGGATTATCTGACGGGAAAATCAATATTAAAACTTCTTCAGGATACATGCAGAAGTGGGATTACGGTAGTTGTGATTACACATAATCAGGCAATCGCTCCCATGGCAGACCGGATCATCAAAATAAAGAATGGAAAAGTGAATGATATTAAAATGAATGATACTCCAAAATCAGTGGAAGAAATCGAGTGGTAATGAAAGCATTAAGAAAAGATTTTTATATACAACTTAAAAAAACTTTAAACAGATTTATATCATTGTTTCTGATTGTGACACTAGGCGTTGCTTTTTATACGGGAATACGTTCTTCAGAACCGGACATGAGAATATCTGCGGATAAAATATATGATGACGGAAATATGATGGATATCCATATTGTCAGCGACTTGGGCGTTACAGAGAATGATGTAGAGGCTGTATTAAGTGTGGAAGAAATCGAAAAAGCGGAAGGTGCTTACAGTATCGATGTAGTGGCGAATTGTGCCATGTCTGAGATTACGGCGCGATTTATGAACTATTCTTCCGAGATTAATATTCCACACATGGTTACGGGAACTGTTCCTGAAAAAGACAATCAGTGTATCATAGATACTCAGATGGCAGAAAATTATGACTTAAGCATTGGAGATATCATTACTGTAAGCAGCGATGATATTGCAGGGGAAGAATATGAAATAACAGGAACGTTTATATTGGGAACATATTTATCCAGAACCAAAGGTTCCAGCACCGTAGGGACCGGAGAAATCAATGGTCTTGTTCTTGTCAGAAAAAATCAGTTTACAGCGGATTATTATACAGGGGTTTATGCCACGGTAAAGGGGGCAAAAAAACTTAGTAGTTATAGTGATGAATATGAAGAAGAAATCAGTGAAGTTGTTGAAAAAATAGAAAATACCATTGCAGAAAAATGTAAACAGACAAGATATGAAGAAGTCGTAGAAGAACCGGAGTCAGAATTACTGGAAGCACAGGAAGAATTAGACGCTAAGAGGGAAGAATATGACGATGGTATCAAAGCCCTAAAAAAAGCAAAGAAAACGATTCGGGAGCAAAGTGAGGAGCTTTCAAAAGCAGAGGCGCAAATTGCAGAAAATGAAGAAAAATTAGAGCAGGCACTTGTTGAGTACAATGACGGATATTTACAATATAGTGCCGCAAAGGAAAAATATGAGACCGGTGAAGCACAATATCAAAAAGGATACAAAGAATATAAAAAAAGTCTGAAGGAATATAATAAAGGTGTCCGAGAATATGAACAGGGTGAAGCAGAACTAAAAGAGAATGAAAAAGCATATTTCAAAGGTGTGGAAGATTACAATACGGCAGAAGCAAATTATCAGCAAATGGTTCGTGTTATGGGGGAAGCAGCACTTTCCGATATGAGGGAAGAACTTGATAAAAATAAAGTTGCGCTTGACGCTGCAAAGGTACAAATAAGCGAAGGGCAAAAACAACTGAACAAAAGCAGGAAAAAACTCGAGAAAGCAGAAACAAAATTAAAAGCTGCCGAAAAAGAACTTGAAGAAACAAAACAGGAACTCGCCACTGCAAAGAGCCAATTAGATGACACATATGCACAGCTTGTCAGCGCGAAAAAAGAGATTGATGATGGATATAAAAGTTTAAACGAGGCAAAACAGGAAGTAAAAGACGGCAGTCAAAAGCTGGAAGAGGCAAAGGCTGAAATTAAGGAGACAAGGAAAGAACTGAAAAAAGCCAAATCCAAAATCGATAAAGCCCAGGAAGAAATTGATGAGAATCGTGAAAAATTAGAGGATTTGGGAGACGGGACATGGTATGTGCTGGACAGAAATTATATTCAGACATATGTAGAATTTGATCAGGATGCCAGCAGAGTGGGAAATATCGGAAAAGTTGTACCCGTAATATTCTTCCTTGTTGCGGCCATGGTCAGCCTGACGACGATGACCAGAATGGTAGAAGAAGAGCGTGTTCAGATAGGCACTATGAAGGCTCTGGGTTATGGAAAAATACAGATTGCCGGGAAATATCTGGCATATGGCGGACTGGCAACTGTCCTGGGATGTATTTTAGGCGGATTCATCGGGGTAAAGATAATTCCTTATGTGATAATTGATGCATATGAGATGTTATATAGCAATCTGTACGTTATGCTTTTACCAATCAATTGGAGTGAGTATCTGATAGCGATTCTTGGAGCATTTATCAGTGTAATCGGTGTGACCATTTTGTCCTGCTATTCGACATTAAAAGCAGAACCGGCCGAACTTATGAGACCTGCTGCTCCGAAAGCGGGAAAAAGAGTTTTACTGGAAAGAATTCCAATACTTTGGAAGCATATAAGTTTCAATATGAAGTCTACATTCAGAAATTTATTCCGATATAAGAAACGATTATTTATGACTTTGTTTGGAATCAGTGGATGTATGTCTTTGCTGCTGGTTGGTTTTGGTATCGAAAATTCTGTCAGCTCTATATTGACGATACAGTTTGATGAAGTATTTCATTATGATGCGATGGTATCTTATGATGAGAATTATGTGAAGGAGCATGGAACCAGGTCTGCAACAAAATTATTTGAAGAAAACGAAAAAATAGACGGCTATATGGAAATCAATGAGTTTTCAAGAGATGTGGGATGTGATAATACAACGCTTTCCGCATATATTATAGTGCCGGATCATACGGATGGAATGGAACAATTTATAGAGTTGAGAAGCAGAACGAAGAATGAACATTATGAACTGACAGATGATGGTGTTATAATATCCGAAAAACTGGCGAAAGAGTTAGGAGTTTCGCCGGGAGATGAGATTTATATTAAAGAAAGTGATACTGAAAAGTATACTGTCAGTGTTTCGGCAATTGCTGAGAATTATTGTTATCACTATCTTTACATGACAAAAAACACATATAAAAAAATATATGGAACAGACAGCATTATCAACACCGCCATGATTAATATGAAAGAGAAAAAAACAGAAGATAGTGCGTTGGCAAAAGAACTGATGGACAATGATTGTATTTCCGGTGTTTTGTATACGGCAGAAACATACGACAAGTTTTCTCAGATGATGGGCAGCATGGACGCAATTGTGGGAATACTGATTCTTTCCGCCGGATTGCTGGCATTTGTAGTCCTCTACAATCTTAATAATATTAATATAGCGGAAAGACGCAGGGAACTTGCAACGCTTAAAGTCTTGGGATTTTATGACGGGGAAGTGTCCGGTTACATTTACAGAGAAAATATAATTATCACTGCAATGGGAATCGCTATTGGATTGGTATTCGGCTATTTTCTGCACAAATACGTAATCCTGACCGCAGAAATCAGTATGGTAATGTTTGGAAGGAATATAGGGATAAAAGGATATGTTTACAGTATTGTAATTACAATTATCTTTGCACTGTTTATTAATCTTTCCATGCATTTTAAATTAAAGAAAGTAGATATGGCTACATCATTAAAATCAGGAGAATAGGAGACAAAATGATATTCAGACCGTGTATCGACATACATAATGGAAAAGTAAAACAGTTAGTGGGAGAAAGCCTGAAAGATAAAGGCAATCATGCAAAAGAAAATTTCGTATCAGAGAAAAATGCGTCATATTTTGCAAATTTATATAAAAATGACGGCTTAAAAGGAGGACACATCATTATTCTGAATGCAGGGGATTCGGAATTTTTCGATAAATCAAAGCAGCAGGCTTTGGATGCCTTGAAAACATATCCGGGCGGAATGCAGATTGGAGGAGGAATAAATGCTGCAAATGCCATGGAATACATTGTAGCAGGAGCCAGCCATGTTATTGTTACATCGTTTGTGTTTCGGGATGGGCAGATTAGTTACACCAATCTGAAAGCGCTTGTGAAGGCGATAGGAAGAGAACATATTGTGCTGGATTTAAGCTGTCGGAAAAAAGGCGGAGAACACTGTATTGTCACGGATCGGTGGCAGAAGTTTACAGATGTGAAAGTAAATCATGATACCTTAAACGAATTGTCAGAGTATTGTGATGAATTTCTGATTCATGGAGTGGACGTGGAAGGAAAAGGAAGCGGCATGGATGAAGAACTTGTTAAAAAATTGTCTATGTGGAAGACAACAGAAACAGACACCGTGAAAATTACTTATGCAGGAGGAATTTCAAGCATGGAAGATATTGAGCGGTTTCAAAATTATTGTGGGGATATGATAGATTTCACAATCGGAAGTGCTCTGGATTTATTCGGAGGGAAGGTTTCATACAGAAAAATTGTAGAAAAATATTCATAAATTTGTAAGACTTAAAGGATGATAAAGCAAATATGAACTGGCGCAAAAGTGTTACATATTTTAGAAAAAAACCTCCATACTAAGGTTGTAT
>CALWNA010000037.1 GCA_944382505.1 uncultured Lachnospiraceae bacterium | reverse complement strand
TATCACAGGAAGATTTGGTTAAAACAAAGCAAAAAAAGAAAGGCTCGGTGAAATCATGAGAAACAGATTCGAACAACAGTTAGATAATCTTAACGATGAAATGATAAAGATGGGAAAACTTTGCGAGCAGGCAATTGCTGCTGCAATTAAGCTGACAATGGGGAATAACCACGAAGAATTAAGACAGGAAGTTATGGAAACAGATGCTGAAATTGACCGGAAAGAAAGGGAAATAGAAGGTATCTGTATGAAATTGCTCCTCAGACAACAGCCGGTGGCGAAAGATTTGAGAGTTATTTCCTCTGCACTGAAGATGATTTCTGATATGGAAAGAATTGGAGATCAGGCATCGGATATTGTTGAACTTGCAAGATATATTAAAAACAGTAATGTGAAGTACAAAATTCATTTAAACGATATGGCGAATGAAGTCATACACATGGTCACACAAAGTATAGATTCGTTTGTGAATAAGGATTTGGAGATGGCAAAAAGTGTAATCGTTTATGATGATGTAGTGGATAACTATTTTGATGAAATCAAAAAAGAACTTATTTCTTTAATCGCCAATGAAAAAGAGGATGGAGAGGAATATATTGATATTTTAATGATTGCAAAATATCTGGAAAGAATCGGAGATCACGCGACAAATATTGCGGGCTGGGTTGAATATTCTATTCTTGGAACTCATATAGAAAAAGACGGAACAGTGTCTCCGGTGTAATGGAGAGGTAAGAGAGGATGGAAGACGCAAGTCTTTCATCTTTTTTACGTTAATTTAACATAAAACTTACTTAAAGTAATTATACTAAATTCAAAAAAGATATAAATATTGATAAAAATATGAGAAACAGATAAGGAGGAGTAAAATGATTTATCTTGTAGAAGACGACAGTAGTATTCGGGAACTTGTAGTTTATACATTGAATAGTACAGGACTGAAAGCCCAGGGATTTGAAAACCCGTCTCTGTTCTGGAAAGCTTTAGATAAGGAAATGCCAAGTCTTGTTATTTTGGACGTTATGCTTCCGGAGGAAAGTGGAATAGAAATATTGCAAAAAATCAGATCGGATTCAAGAACTGAAAAACTGCCGGTAATTATGGCGACGGCGAAAACCAGTGAATATGATAAGATAAACGGACTTGAGAGTGGAGCGGATGACTATATTGCAAAGCCATTTAGTATGATGGAAATGGTTGCAAGAGTCAAGGCATTGCTCAGAAGAACGGAATACACGGCAAGTGAAACAGATTACAGAGTTGGAAATCTATATGTATGTCCTGCAAAGCATATTGTAAAAGTAGATGATGAAGAGGTTGTTTTAACCTTAAAAGAATTCGAAATGCTCTGTCTGTTATTGAGAAACAGAGGGATTGTGTTGACAAGGGATCAGATGCTCAACAAAGTTTGGGGATATTCCTTTGATGGAGAAAGCAGGACTGTTGATGTGCACATAAGAACACTAAGACAGAAACTTGGAAGCGCAGGCGAGGTGGTAAAAACCATCAGGGGAGTCGGATATAAGATAAGTAATAAATAAAAGGATTGGCATAAATTATGAAAATAAAAAAAATGAGCAGACGTATTTTCCTTAATATGTTTATTATTTCTACCATTGTCCTTTTGGTAAGTACATTGATGACAGTGGGAATTGTCTATACCAATTTTTCCAGGCAGAGCGTTAAAGCATTGGAAAGTGAACTTTCTTCTATCAGGAATGGTGTAGAGATGAATGGTACGGATTTTCTGGAAAACTTGGAGACCAAACATCGTATTACTCTGATAGCGAAAGACGGAACGGTTATTTTTGACAATGAGGCAAATCCCGACACAATGGAAAATCATAAAGACAGGAAAGAAGTAAAGGATGCAGTGAATGAGGGCATGGGATATTCGGAGAGATATTCTGAGACATTGTCCGAAAAGACAATAAATGTGGCAGTAAGCCTGGAAGATGGCACGATATTGCGGGTGTCAGAAAATCTCTCTACAGTATTGTTTGTTGTGTTGGAGATATTGTTGCCAATGTTCGTTCTGCTTGTCACAGTCATAATTTTTGCCGCATTTTTGTCGTTCCGGACATCAAGAACAATTACAAGACCGATTAATAATATTGATTTAGTAAATCCTGACAAGCAAAAGGTGTACGATGAAATAGAACCATTAGTAGATAAAATTGTGGAGCAGAACATACAGATTGCAAAACAGATGGAAGAATTAAAAAGTGAACATGAAAAACAGGATAATTTGCGGCGGGATTTTACTGCAAATGTGTCTCATGAACTGAAAACACCTCTTACGTCAATATCAGGTTTTGCAGAGATTATTCAAAACGGAATTGTAAAGGAAGAGGAGGATATAAGAAGGTTTGCAGGAAAAATTCATAAAGAATCCCAACGATTAATAATTCTTGTAGGGGATATAATAAAATTATCTCAGCTTGATGGAAATGATATTGCAGTCAAAATGGAGCCGATAGATTTATATGAGTCAAGTGAAGCGGTAATGTCACACCTTGAGGATGCGGCAGCAAAGAAAAATATAACAATGAAATTGCAGGGGAGCCATAGTGTTATTACGGGGGCAGAGCAGATTGTTGAAGAGATGATTTTTAACCTGGTGGATAATGCCATTAAATATAATTATGATGGCGGAAATGTGACTGTCAGTATTAAAAGGACGGAAGAAGGAATAGAACTTTCGGTTTCAGATAATGGTATCGGTATTCCGGAGGAGGATCAGGATAGAATATTTGAAAGATTTTTCAGAGTGGATAAAAGTCATTCCAAAGATATAGGAGGAACCGGATTGGGACTTTCTATCGTAAAGCACGGAGCAAATTTTCATAATGCGAAAGTATCTGTAAAAAGCCGTCCCGGAGTGGGAACAACGATTACCATACTTTTTTAAAATTTTCCAAACTTTTTTAATTCGATAGATTTCTGAGGTTTATATCAAAAACAGGTTATCTTTATGTTAAAAATATGTTAAATTTTATTTAGATTTAACATTGTAAATAGTTACAATTTACATATCACATATAAGATAGCAATGTAAAAGAAAATATCACAGAAGAAAGAAATAAAAAAGGAAGGAAAAATTATGGATACGTTTAATATTTTCAATATTTTATCACTTATTGGCGGACTGGCCCTGTTCCTTTTTGGAATGAACACCATGGGCGATGCACTCGAAAAGCGAGCGGGAAACCAGTTGAAAAATATTCTTGAAAAACTTACGGCAAGCAGATGGAAAGGTTTTCTGCTGGGAGCGGGCGTCACATCCATTATACAAAGTTCATCAGCGACAACAGTTATGGTTGTGGGGTTTGTCAACTCGGGAATCATGCAGTTAAAACAGGCAATAGGAATTATCATGGGTGCCAATGTGGGAACCACAATTACTGCATGGATATTGAGTCTTACAGGAATTGAGAGTTCTAATGTATGGGTCAGTCTCTTAAAACCATCTTCTTTTACACCGATACTTGCTCTTATTGGTCTTATATTGATCATGAAAGATAAAAATTCTAAAGGCGCCGACACCGGAATGGTGCTGTTGGGATTTGCAGTTCTGATGTATGGTATGGACGCGATGTCGGCGGCGGTAAGTCCGTTAAAAGATGTTCCGGAATTTCAAAACATACTTACGATGTTCAGCAATCCGATACTGGGTGTGGCAGCAGGCGCAATATTAACGGGTATTATACAGAGCTCATCCGCATCCGTGGGAATTTTACAGGCGCTGGCGTCTACCGGTGCAGTAAATTATGGAAGTGCAATTCCGATTATTATGGGACAGAATATCGGTACCTGTGTTACGGCACTGATTTCTTCTGTAGGAGCAAACAAGAATGCCAAAAGAGCTGCTGTGGTACATCTGTCATTCAATATTATAGGAACAATGGTATGGTTGACTGTATTTACAATAATAAACAGTCTGGTACATTTTCCTTTTATTAACGACAGTGCATCTGAGCTGGGGATTGCGATTATTCATACAGCATTTAATGTATTATGCACAATATTGTTATTCCCGTTTGCAAATCAATTACAAAAACTGGCATGTCTGATTGTAAAAGATTCTGAGGAAAAAGAGGCGGTACAGTTGCTGGATGAGCGCCTTATGGCAACGCCGGCAATCGCTATCGACCGTTGTAAGAAGGTCGTTCATGAGATGTTTGAAAAAGCTATCCAGGGTGTAGAAAAGGCCGGAAAGCTGTTTGAAAATTTTAATGAAAAAGAATTGAAAATAATTATACAGAATGAAATAGAAGTTGATAAATACGAGGACAAGCTGGGAACTTATCTGGTAAGAATCAGTACACAGAATTTAAGTGAAAGAGACAGTAAAAATGTCAGTGAGCTGCTGCATATAATAGGTGATATAGAAAGGATTTCAGACCATTCTGTGGGTATTGCAAAATCTGCAGAAGAGTTAAAAGATAAAAAGCTTAAATTTTCAGAGCAGGCCGAGCATGAAATCGGCATAATGCTTAAGGCCGTGATGGATATTTTAAGGCAGGCAGAAAAGGCCTTTGAACAGGATAATATGGAGTCGGCACTGAATGTTGAGGCTATGGAGCAGGTAATTGATAATATGAAACACACCATTAAAAACCGTCATATCGATCGATTAAAAAGCGGAAAATGCACAATTGAGCAGGGATTTATTATAACGGACATCATTACCTCTCTGGAACGTATATCGGATCACTGTTCCAATATTGCCGGATGTGTGGAAGAAATTTCTCATGACAGTTTGAGGTTACATGCGTATTCCAGTGAAATTAATAAAGCTCCGGGCAGTAAGTTTGATGAACTTTACGAAAAATATATGGAACAATATAAAATTAATGCATGAGGCCAATCAGGATAAGGAGGGATGGATTATGCATGAAATCTACTCACGAAATTGGAAAATTGCACAAATAATCAGTGAAAAATGTAATTGGAAGAAAAAAACAGTATTCATGTGTTTTAATACATTCGTCTGGTGTGTTGTGGGATTTTTAATATATTTCTTATTCAGCATAATGCCATTTATCCGGTTTTCTGTGGTCAATATGTTTGTAACAGTGGGCTATTTCGGAGTAATTCCCGGTTATTTTGGCGCTGCAATGTATATACTAAGAAATACAGAACCGGAACAACTGCAATAGTAATTTTATCGGCGATATGCTACAATAATTTATATAAAATTATCAGGGGAGAATCATTATGAATACAAATATTTTCAGAAGCATGTCCTATGGCGTGTATATTATTTCTACAATGGATGAGGGGAGAGCTACCGGATGCACGGCAAATTCGGCAATGCAGATTACATCATCTCCTGCAACAATTGCCATAAGTATTAACCATGATAATTATACAAATGAATGTATTAAGAAATGTGGTTGTTTTTCAATTTCCATATTAGCGGAAGATTCTGACGCATCATTGATTGGGAAGTTCGGATTTCAATCAGGGCGGGATAATCATAAGTTTATGGATGTAGATTTTCGCATTGTGAAAGATATGCCGATAATAAATGATTCCTGTGGATATATTGTCTGCCGGGTTATTGATACAATGGAGACAAGTACGCATACGGTATTTCTCGGCGAGGTAATTGATGCAGAGGTATTCAAGGAAGGACGCAATCCGATGACCTATGCATATTATCATAATGTGATTAAAGGCAAAAGCCCAAAAAATGCACCGACATATCTGCCGGAGGATGAGGAAGAATCTAAAGGGAAAAATAAATTTAAGTGCGAAATATGCGGATATGTTTATGAAGGAGAGGAACTTCCGAAAGATTTTAAGTGTCCAATCTGCGGACAGGGAGCAGAACAATTTAAAAAAATTTCTTAATCCGGAATTGCATAGCCGAAATCAGATATTTTAAAGTACCGGCAGGTCAAAAATGACTTACCGGTACTTTTTTAATGATTTTAAGATGTCGGTTCCGTCTCTTCTGCGGAAGTGGAATCACTTGGAGTTTCTTCGTCGCTGACCTGACTTCCATCATGCTCCATATGATAATTATCTTTATAAATCAGTTGGGAAATGGGTACGATTTCAAATCCTTTTTCCTGTAAGCCTTCGATAACCTTCGGCAGAGCTTTGGCAGTATATTTTGCTCCGTTATGCATAAGAATAATGGCCCCATTTTTCAAGTTTTTGTGATTGAGAACAGTGTCAATAATGCTGTCTACGCCATAATCTTTCCAGTCAAGAGAATCTACGCTCCATTGAATAGAATAATATCCGCATGATTTTGCCTGAGTGACTACATGATTGTCATAATCTCCATAGGGTGGTCGAAACAGGCACATTGTAAAACCGGTAAGCTCATTGACTTTTTCGGTCACACTATTCAACTCGTCGGATATCTCACCGTTACTGAGCTGGCTCATCTGTTTATGATTTTCGCTATGATTTCCCAAATCATGACCGGCCGCGTAAATAGCTTTCACATCGTCAGGATATTTCTTTACCCAGCCGCCGGTCATAAAGAAAGTGACATGCAGATTATATTTTTTTAATGTATCAAGAATTGTCTGCGTGTCCTCATTTCCCCACGCCGCATCAAAACTCAGCGCCACCTGTGGTTTATCCGTCTGCACACAATAGATAGGAAGTTCTTTTGTCGCTGTGGAAGCAATCATTGCTTCCCATCCGTCCGTAAACAGACTCTTTTCATAGAAATATGTAACACCTACGACGGCAATTAAAATCATTAGCCAGAAAATACTTCGTTTAAAAAGAGTTGTTTGCTCTGAATTACGTTTGGACATAAAATCTCCGAAAAGTGCTTTGTAAAAGTATATGAACAGATTGAAAAAAAATAATAAAATTATGAAATAAATTCTTTCTTTCATTTGTTTCATAGAAAAGCAATAATCGATACAATAATCACTTTTCGAAGTGACAGAGAGATGCATTATGAAAAGACAGAAAAATATATTGAATGAAAGTATTGATTACCGGTTTGTAAAAATGCTATATTAATAGCAAATTTATTTTATAAATAACGGGACATACAAAATCATTAAGAGGGAGTGAAACATGGATATTGATACAATATTATCAAAGGTAGATCATACTTTGTTAAAACCGGAAGCAACGTGGGAGCAGATACAGGCAATCTGTGATGACGGAATAAAATTTATGACAGCGTCGGTCTGTATTCCTCCGGTATTTGTCAAACAAGCTTATGAATACGTACGGGGAGAAGTGCCTGTATGTACAGTTGTCGGATTTCCAAATGGATATAATACGACGGAAATTAAATGTGCTGAAGCAGCACAGGCGGTAAAAGACGGAGCATCTGAGATAGACATGGTGATTAATATCGGATGGGTGAAAGAACAGAGATGGGATGATATTTTCTGTGAAATTAACAAGGTAAAAGATTCCTGTGATGGAAAGCTTCTGAAAGTCATTGTAGAAACCTGTCTTTTGTCGGATGAGGAAATTGAAAAAATCACGCAGGTAGTTTCACTTTCTAAAGCGGAATTTATAAAGACTTCGACGGGATTTTCGACAGAAGGAGCAACTTTCCACGCAGTAAAGATTTTGTCGGATAACGTATCCAACAATACAAAAATTAAAGCGGCAGGAGGAATCAACACCATCGAAGATGCAGAAAAATTTATTGCATTGGGAGCAGACAGATTAGGCACCAGCAGAATTGTAAACCTTGTGAAAAACGGATAAGATAATTTTAAGGAGATATGCAAGGTGCAGAGAATCATTGTTGAGAAATCGTACGAAAAAGTATTGTTGACAACAAAAATATCATATTATATAATCATTTTTATGTAAGATAATGTACGCATTTGGGATATTATATATCATATGCGGAAGGCCAATCGATTTCTTTGGGATTGGCTATATAAAATGGCGAAGACGAAGAGAAGTAGCATTAATTATCGCTCACAGAGAGCAGGCGTTGCTGAGAGTTCTGCAGAATGAATTATTGTGAATAACACTTCCGAGCCGCAATCTGAAAGTTAAAGTTATTTGAAGATATAAGTATTTCAAATGACATGTTGATTAGTAGGTGCGCCGTAGCTGAACGATAAACAGCAGGTGAATGTTGAGTAGAATCTTTATTCAATAGAACCAATGAGGGGCTGCATAGGCAGTAAATCAGGTGGTACCGCGGATTAGTATTTTACTGTTCGTCCTGAGACAATAAGTTTCAGGATGAACAGTTTTTTACGTTATGGAATAAAAACATTTGTATTTAGTAGAAGGGAGCAAACAAATGGACACAAACACAAACAACATTTATCGTGATGTGACAATGGATCAAATCACAGAGGCAAACGTTGGCCAGACGATGAAAATTTCGGGATGGATTGAGAACATCCGTGACCATGGCGGCGTTTCCTTTATTGACTTAAGAGATATGTATGGAGTCATGCAGATTGTTATGCGTGACACATCTCTGCTGGAAGGATTGAATAAAGAAGATTGTATTTCCGTGGAAGGTCCTATCGAGCATAGAGATGAAGAAACATACAATCCAAAGATTCCTACAGGAACTATTGAGTTAGAAGCAAAGGAAGTAAAGGTACTTGGAAAAGTTTACAAACAGCTTCCGTTTGAAATAGTGACATCGAAAGAAACAAGAGAAGACGTAAGGTTAAAATATCGTTATCTTGACCTTAGAAATACAAAGGTAAGAGATAATATGATTTTCCGCTCAAAGGTGATTTCATATTTGAGACAGAAGATGACGGATATGGGATTTTTAGAAATACAGACACCGATACTTTGTGCATCATCTCCGGAAGGTGCAAGGGATTATATTGTTCCTTCAAGAAAATTCAAAGGAAAATTTTATGCATTGCCACAGGCACCACAGCAGTATAAGCAGTTATTGATGGTGTCAGGTTTTGATAAATATTTCCAGATTGCACCATGCTTTAGAGATGAGGATGCAAGGGCGGACCGTTCCCCGGGAGAATTTTATCAGCTGGATTTTGAAATGAGCTTTGCAACACAGGAAGACGTTTTCCGTGTTGGAGAGCAAGTTCTTGCAGATACATTTAATAAGTTTGCACCGGAAGGCTATGAAGTTACACAGGCACCATTCCCAATCATCAGCTATAAGGAGGCAATGCTTAAGTATGGTACAGACAAACCGGATCTCAGAAATCCACTGGAAATTATTGATGTTACAGACTTTTTCCAGAGATGTACATTTAAACCATTCCACGGTAAGACTGTTAGAGCAATAGTGATTCATCAGAAGCTGTCAAAGGGACAGCATGAAAAGTTACTGAAATTTGCCCAGGGCATTGGAATGGGTGGTCTCGGATATCTGGAAGTATTAGAAGATGGAACGTATAAGGGACCTATTGATAAATTTATCCCGGATGATATGAAGGATGAGATTAGAAATCAGGCGGGATTAAAACCGATAGATACCATCTTTTTTATTGCAGACAATGAAAAAAATGCATCTTTGTACGCAGGACAGATTCGTACAGAATTAGGTGAGAGACTTGATATAATTGATAAGAAGTCATACAAATTCTGCTATATCAATGATTTTCCAATGTATGAATATGACAACGAGACAAAGCAGATGATATTTACACACAATCCGTTCTCAATGCCGCAGGGAGGTTTGGAAGCACTGGAGACAAAGAATCCGGAGGAAATTCTTGCATACCAGTACGATATTGTATGTAATGGTGTTGAACTTTCCTCAGGTGCTGTCAGAAACCATGACATGAAGATTATGGTTAAGGCATTTGAGATTGCAGGATATACAGAGGAAGATTTGAAGGAAAAATTTGGAGCCCTCTACAATGCATTCCAGTTTGGTGCACCTCCACACGCAGGTATGGCACCGGGTGTTGATCGAATGATTATGCTTCTTCGTGATGAAGAAAACATTCGTGAAGTAATTCCATTCCCAATGAACGGCAATGCACAGGATCTGATGTGCGGCGCACCGGGGGAAGTTACGGAACAGCAGTTAAGAGAAGTTCATATTAAGGTAAGACAGTAGATATGAAAAGAAAAGGCGAAATCTTGGGAATTGGTATGGACGTAATCATTGGAACCTCTGGCAATGAAATCCTTCAAGGGAGAGTATACAGTGGGCGCTTAAAAATGTCACAGGACTGTTGGAGATATATAAAAACGAGTTAAAATGCGAATTGATATTTTGTCACATTATACTGAGGGAAAATAAAGAGGCGGAAAACTTGTATGAATATGAAATGAAAAAATATATCAATGCAACAGCGTCCTGGCCGTCAAGAAAGCGATTGATGTTTGCTTATGAATTGTTGGTAGAGAAAAATAGTGAAAAAGCTCAGAAAGAGCTGGCACAATTTGAAAAATTAAAGAAAACATATCCGTATCAGGCTGACTTGGAAAGATAATATGAAGTGACCTCGCATTTGTAGTTTCGTGGATTTACCTGTAAACTGTTAATTGACAAGATTAATGGTAACAGGATTTACCGCATACAAAGGAGGCCACTTATATGAAAAGAATAAT
>CALWNA010000036.1 GCA_944382505.1 uncultured Lachnospiraceae bacterium | reverse complement strand
GGCATTGTTTTTGGGGTCAGGTTAAAGTAGTTGGTGCCACCCGGAATCACATCGTTCAGGGAAACTTTAAATAAAAATGCGGCAGCAGAGGGAAAAAGCGTCAATCAGTATATACTGGATAAGTGTTTATGAGTTATGGGTTTTTAAGAACAGTTTATCATCGGTCAGCCTAACGTATTGCCTAACGTCACGTTAAAAAATACGATTTTTAGACTCTCTTTAAATAAAGGCGAAATGTGCGTAAACGCCTTTATTTATGGGAAGTTTGAATAGTTTTGAATTATTATGAATATCCACCCGGTCTCCTTGCCAAGGAGGGGGCCGCGGGTTCGATCCCCGTCTCGCGCTTTTTTTGTACTCTTTTTTGAAAACATATTTTTATCAATATATAATTTTATTGTAATAAAAAAACGGCGTTATAATTTTGTATATGCCAAGGTTTATACAGATGTGGATTTTGAAATAAAAATTTAAAGGATTAAAGCTTAAGAATCTATATATTGCTCTTGAAAATAGCGCTTAAAAATGGTATTTTATAAATAGCAAAAAAAAAGAAAAGGAGAATGAAAGGAATGAGAAATTTATTTAAGAAAATCACAGCGGTTACATTGTCTATGACATTGGTAGTTGGTCTGGCAAGTATTACAGGCGCTGCTGTTAAGACTGGTACAGATGTATCCAGTGGTAAGAGCTGGACATCTTACTCTATTCACACAAGAGAAGATAATGGAGAATGGGAAGATGCATTAAAGAAAGACGGACAGTTCTATGCAACATCCATAACAAATGCAAGCGGTTTGGATGCATACAAGGCATATGGTGAAAATGCTAAGATTTCAACACAGACTGCATCCGGTTTTACTATGGATGTCACAAGCACAGGATGGAGTGCTAACTATGGTCCTACAGGAAAAGACAGCAGTGGAAATCTGATTTATTCGGTTATGCAGTCCAATCCTTGGGGCGTTACAGCCACAAAGATTGTAAATGTTGAGAGAGGACGTTCCTATACAATCTCTTTCAAGATTAAAAGCACACTTTCAAATGAAGTTACACAAACAAAAGAAAGAGCAGATGGTACAGGTTATAATGAGGGTACAGGTACATACAATTACTTGAAGCATGTTCATTTTAAAGCTTATGACGATAAAGATGAAAATGGTGCAGCATTAGAATTATCAGGTCTGAGCGCTACAATTGGTGGAAAGAGCGTACTTGTAACAGGTAATAAGACCATCAATAAAGATTTTTCTTCTTTTATTACACTTGACAGCCGAAACACAGCAGATGACGGTTGGGTTACAGTAAACGCCACAGTTCAGGTACCGGTTGAAAAGTCAGATTATCAGGGGAAAGCTAAAAATCCTACGATGGGAATCAAGTTTGCTTTTGGTGCATTCTTAAGGGAATATCCGAATGAGAACAATATGTCTGGTACTATTCAGGTAAAAGACTTTAAGGTTACAGCAGGTAATCAGGCTCCGGCTCAAGTTAAAATCTCAAAGGTTACAGCAAAGAAGAAAGCTTTAGTTGTTAAGTTCAAGAAAGCAGCAAGAGCTAAAAAATATGAAGTACAGTGCTCATTGAACAAGAAATTCAAGGCAAAGAAGACAACCACAAAGGTTACAAAAAAGACAAAAGTAACTTTCAAGAAACTGAAATCAAAGAAGAAATACTTTGTCAGAGTAAGAGGCTTTTATAAGAGCGGCGGAAAGAAGATTTATGGTGCATATTCGAAAATTAAAAAAGTTACTGTAAAATAATAGTAAAAATAAGATAAGTGTTTTATACACAAAAAATCGGCCAGATTTAAGAATCTGGTCGATTTTTGGTATTGACACTACAAATAAATAATAATGAAAATAGCCAATATCAGTAGCAAAAGGAGAAAAACATGAGATATGACGTAATTATTATTGGAGCAGGACCGGGTGGAATATTTTCTGCATATGAACTGAAAAAGCGGAATAATAAATTAAAGATTGCAGTTTTCGAAACAGGACATTCTCTTGAAAAACGTCATTGTCCAATTGACGGAGAAAAGATAAAATCCTGCATTAACTGTAAGAGTTGTTCTATAATGAGCGGCTTTGGAGGCGCCGGAGCATTTTCGGATGGAAAATATAATATTACCAACAATTTCGGAGGTACTCTTTATGAGCATATTGGGAAAAAACAGGCAATTGCTCTGATGAATTATGTAGATGATATCAATATGAAATATGGTGGGGAAGGAACTAAGCTGTATTCCACCGCCGACTCCAGATTCAAAAAATTGTGTATCCAGAATAAGCTAAATCTTTTGGACGCATCTGTCCGTCATCTGGGAACGGATATTAATTTTATCGTATTGGAAAATTTATATAAAGAACTGAAAGGACAAATTGATTTTTATTTTGACACTCCGGTGGAAAAAGTGAAAATTTTAAATGACGGATATGAAATTTGCTGTGAGAAGGAAACGTTTGAATGTAAGAACTGTATTATATCCGTAGGAAGAAGCGGCAGTAAATGGATGGAAACCGTATGTGATGAGCTGGGGATAGAGACCAGCTCCAATCGGGTTGATATCGGAGTGAGAGTGGAACTTCCGGCGGTGGTGTTCTCTCACATAACAGATGAATTATATGAAAGTAAAATTGTATACAGAACAGAAAAATTTGAGGACAATGTCCGTACATTCTGCATGAATCCCCATGGTATCGTTGTCAATGAAAATACGAATGGTATTGTGACTGTCAATGGACACAGTTATGAATCTTCTGAAATGCAGACAGAGAATACGAATTTTGCGTTGCTTGTATCAAAGCATTTTTCGGAGCCGTTTAAGGACAGTAATGGTTATGGAGAGAGCATCGCAAGACTTTCCAATATGCTTGGGGGTGGAGTTATGGTACAACGCTTTGGAGATTTGGTCAGAGGGCGCAGAAGCAACAGCAAACGAATTGCAGAAGGCGTAGTGACTCCTACTTTGGCGGCGACACCGGGAGATTTGAGCCTCGTTCTTCCAAAACGTATTCTGGATGGAATTATAGAAATGATATATGCATTGGACAGAATTGCTCCGGGAACTGCCAATGATGATACATTGCTGTACGGTGTGGAAGTCAAGTTTTACAATATGGAAGTGAAACTTGATGAAAATCTGGAAACGAAACATAAAGGGTTATATATTATTGGAGACGGAAGTGGTATAACACACTCGCTTTCCCATGCATCAGCAAGTGGCGTATATGTGGCGAGACAAATAGCAGGATAATGGTGAGAAAGGAAGTTTTATGGCATTTGATTGGAATATATTAAATGGAATACAGGAAATATTCAGGTGTGATTTTTTGGATGTAATTATGCCGAAAATCACATCTTTGGGCAATGCAGGAATGATATGGATTATAATAGGCGTTTGTATGCTTATAACAAAAAAATACAGAAAACAAGGCATTTTAGTCCTCGTGGGACTTCTTTTGGGACTGATAATAGGAAACGGAATTGTCAAAAATCTTGTGGCGCGTCAGAGACCATGCTGGCAAAATCCGGAGTTTCCGCTGCTTATTTCGAATCCTAAAGACTTTTCCTTTCCATCCGGACATACGCAGTCATCCGTAATTGCTGCTACAATTATAACAATGGGAAATAAAAAAATGGGGTGGGTAGTCATTCCCCTGGCGGTTCTCATTGCATTTTCAAGGCTGTATTTATATGTGCATTTTCCTACGGATATATTGGGTGGTGCAATTATGGGAATTACAATAGGTGCCATAACATTTATTGCAGGAAATAAAATCGCAGAAAGGATTTCATCTAAGAATAAAGTGCAATAAATTTCCTATTGTTGTGATTGGAATTTTCTTGCTTTTGGTAAAATCCTAATATATACTGGGAATTAGACTAATGTGAAAGGTACGGTGTGATTTATGATGATTTCCACAAAAGGGCGTTATGCTCTAAGAGTTATGGTAGATTTAGCCCAAAATAACACAGGGAAATTTATCTCGTTAAAGGACGTGGCAGAAAGACAGGACATATCTATGAAATATCTTGAAATGATAGTTTCTATATTACATAGAGGAAATATGGTAGAAAGTCTGAGAGGAAAAACAGGTGGATACAGGCTGACAAAGGAGGCAAATCAGTATACGATAGGTTCTATTCTCAAATTGACGGAGAGGACACTGGCACCGGTAAACTGCCTCGAAACCGGAGCAGAAATCTGCGAAAGAGCGTCAGAATGTGTCACTTTGCCTTTATGGAAAAAATTGGATTTCGTAATCGATCATTACCTGGAGAGCATAACATTGGAAGAACTGCTGAAAGGAAATGTATAGATGTTGTGCAAAAGTAATAAAACAAAAAAAGAATCGTCCCTGTGACGATTCTTTTTTTGTTGATTATTTAAACTGATGTGCGCCAATCTGTAATCTGCATCCTTTAACATAACCGCTAAAGAATAAATAATTATTCATATTTACTGCGCTGCTGTTTAAAGAAACGTATGTATCACCGTTTAATACTGCTTTTGCAGCTTTGATAGACTGCTTGTCCATGTTTCCGGAATCATAGAGAGCAAGAGCTCTGCTTAATGCACCGTTTCTCGCAGGTGAGAACTGACCGGGCTGATATATAACACCTGCAATTGTGTTTGGAAACTGGTTGGAGCGGACTCTGTTCATTACTACAATACCTACTGCTTTTTTTCCTGCATAGCTCTGATTTCCTGCTTCGCTGTAAATAATGGCAGACATCAGCCGCAACTTTTTCGGAGTATATCTGTTTTTGACTGTAACATTAATTGTTGCAAAAACAGAATTATCTGTTATTGAAGTTACGGTTATTGTTGTTGTTCCTTTCTTAACACCTGTTACAACACCTTTTTCTGATACAGAGGCAACTCTTGTGTTGCTGGAAGTGAAAGCGTATTCTTTTATCTGACTGTTTGTTAAATTCAATGTTTTCTTAATTTTAAATGTTTTGTTTACTTTAATTGTTTTATTGGCAACAATTGCCTGCGTCGAGGCTGTATTTTTTGTATCAGCGCTTACGGTTGTTGTACTTGAAGCACATAATATAATCATTAGTAAAAGTAAACTGTAAATTGTATGTTTCAAAATAACCTCCGTCTATTACAAAAATATTACATAGATGTTACGGTTATTAATAATGCCAAAAAAAATGTAATTTGTCAACCGTTAATTGTAATATCCATAAATTGTTATGTAACAATGCTTTCA
>CALWNA010000035.1 GCA_944382505.1 uncultured Lachnospiraceae bacterium | reverse complement strand
TGAATATCTGCCACAAGCGGAATATGAATCTGTTTTTTTATTTCTGATAAAGCCTGCGCCGCTTCTATTGTAGGTACCGCACATCGGATAATATCACATCCCGCTGCTTCCAGCTCCCGGATCTGCTTTACGGTAGCCTTCACATCTTCCGTCTTTGTATTCGTCATAGATTGAATCATAATTGGGTTACCGCCGCCAATTACTTTATTTCCAATCTGAATTACTTTTGTCTCATCTCTGTACATAAATACCCCCTTTATCAACCGTAATTATAAACCGATTATTTTTCTTACATCATTAAAAATCAGGAATATCATAAGTGCCATCAGTAAAATGAACCCAATAAAATGAATCATACCCTCTTTGTCCTTCGGTATTGGTCTTCTTATAATAAGTTCAACAATGTACAGGAAAAGTCTTCCGCCATCCAATGCCGGAATCGGAAGCAGATTCATAACACCCAGGTTTGCACTCAGCATGATTGCCAGATTCATCATTGTAAACAGCGTAACCGCAAAACCCGCCGATTTTGTCTCGCTGTAAGTATCACCGATAACATCGACAATCCCCACAGGACCTGATACTTCGTTTGCTGACACCTGTCCTGTAACAAGCATTTTTAAACTTTTCAGCACGGTAACGATTTCATAGCGCACTTCCACAAAGCTATATTTTATCGTCCCTGCTGCCGACTGTTTTTCCCTTCCGAGATTGTAATAAAATCCCGGACTATATATCACTGTTTCCTCTGGTTTGACTGTGACATTAATTTCTTTTCCTTTTCTGTCCAGCGTAATATAAACTTCTTCACTTCCAAACGGATTTTCCTCTATATACTGTGCAAGCTCATCTCCCGAAGAAATTTCTGTTCCGTTGATAGCAACAACCGTATCACCTATCTGAACACCGGCACTTTCCATGGCGGACCCTTTTGTTACCGAACTGATTTCCGCAGGCATCTGCCCTGTGGAGTAACTCATGCCCACACGATATTTTTTGTCTGCTTCCGGTTTATATTTGATTGTATGCTTTTCACCGTCTCTGACAAAAGTAAGAGACATTTCATCGCCATCTAACGGATCTACATAATCTTCCAGATAGATTTCTCTTCCCACGCTTACAGATGTACCGTCATAATTTGTAATTCTGTCCCCCGCTCTGAGCCCTGCCGCATAAGCCGCTGAATTTTCATCTACTTGTGTAACATAAGAAATATCAGCGCCGTTAAAACCAATCACAATTAATGCCAACAGAAATGCCAGAATAAAGTTAAAAAACGGTCCTGCAAAAACAATTGCCATTCTGGCCCATAGCGGTTTGGAATTAAAAGAGCCTTCCTCCACATTATCCTCATCTTCTCCCAACATGGCACAGGAACCGCCCAAAGGCAGAATTTTTAAGGAATATCTTGTTCCGCTTTTTGCCATATGACTCAATATTCTCGGTCCCATTCCTATGGAAAACTCATTTACCACTACGCCGCATTTTTTCGCTACAATAAAGTGACCAAATTCGTGTATCAAAACTAATACGCTGAAAATAATCAATGCTATTATAATACTTATGAATGTCTGCATACTACCACCTGCCCTCAATCAACCCGTATGTTGCCTGTTCTATTTCTAAAATCTGTTCTACAGAAGGATTATCGACTACTTTATGTTGTTCCATACAATATTCTATGATGTCCGTAATCTCTAAAAAACCTATTTTTCTGTCAAGAAATTTTGCCACTGCTCTCTCATTTGCCGCATTAAAAACTGTCGGCATCGATCCGCCTGCGGTTGCCGCCTGATACGCCAGTGCCAACCCCCTGAAATTCTCTGTATCAGGATTTTCAAATGTTATCTGAGAAATCTTACCAAAATCTACTCTTTCCCCCGCCAAAAATTTTCTTTCCGGATAGTAAAGTGCATACTGAATCGGCAGTTTCATATCCGGAGTGCCCAGTTGCGCTATAATTGCGCCGTCTTTAAACTGTACCATAGAATGAATCAGGCTCTGTGGCTGAACCACAACCTGAATATCTTTTAGCGCCACTCCAAATAACCACTTTGCCTCAATGACCTCCAGTCCTTTGTTCACCATTGTGGCAGAATCAATGGTTATTTTTCGTCCCATAGACCAGTTCGGATGTTTTAATGCATCTTCCACCCGGACATTTTTCATCTGTGCTCTTGTTTTTCCCCGGAACGGTCCGCCGGAAGCAGTCAGCAAAATCTTATCGATTTCTCCGGGATTTTCTCCATTTAAAGACTGAAATATGGCACTGTGTTCACTGTCAACCGGTAATATCTTTACTCCGTAATCCTTTGCCGCCTGCATTACCAGATGCCCTGCCGTAACAAGTGTTTCCTTATTTGCCAGGGCGATATCCTTGCCGGCTTTCATTGCTTCTAATGTAGGTCTGATTCCAATCATTCCGACAAATGCCGTGACAACCATTTCCGCTTTATCATAAACCGCCGCCTCAATCAAGCCCTCCATCCCGGCTACGATTTTTACATTCAAATCCGCAACGGCAGTCTTTAACTTTGCTGCCGCATCCATATGAAATACGCATACCAGTTCCGGATGAAATTCTCTGATTTGTTCTTCTAACTTTGTTATATTGGATCCCGCTGCAATGGCAACAACATTCAGATCGTCATTGGCGCGGACAATCTCCAAAGTCTGTGTTCCAATAGAACCTGTTGACCCAAGTATGGAAATATTTTTCATAATGTCTCCTTAAAATATCTGTAATAGAATCCAGATAATCGGTGCAACATAAATTACACTGTCAAATCTGTCCATAATTCCGCCATGTCCCGGAATAACTTTTCCGTAATCCTTAATATTATGATTTCTCTTAATTGCCGAAGCCGCCAAATCTCCGACCATGGAAATAAGTGCCCCCAGTGCACAGATTACCGCAAATACAATGATCGGATTGCTGTGCATTCTGATTTTGTCAGCAAATAAGGCCGCATATATTGCGCCTAAAATTGCAGCGCCTGCCACACCTCCGACTGCCCCCTCAATGGACTTTTTCGGGCTTAATACCGGAGCCATCTTATGCTTTCCAAAGGCAACACCTGCCACATAGGCGCATGTATCACTGCCCCACGAGCAAAGAAAAATCAGCCATACTGCATATGCTCCGTTATCTCCTGAACGCACCACATAAAGATATGACAGCATAACCCCCGCATACAACATGCACATAACTGCATTGGATATCTGCTCAGTCTTATACTTTGGAAACATAAATACGTATTGTGCCAGAAGCACGATTAGAAATATCACCATAAGTATGATCATTTTATCTGTTTTATTCAGATATAACAGCACGTAATAGGAAATAACCGCCAAATATCCGGTAATTCCCAAAGTATTTTTTTCAATTCCCAAAACCTTGTATAACTCATATACTCCAATCAACGAAATCAAAAGATTTGTCACAAACAGAATGTTTCCTCCCGGAATAATTGTTGCCAGCATGAATGCTACCAGCACAATTCCGCTGAATAAGCGTGTAAAAAAAGATTTATTTGCAAATTTACTTAAAATCATCTTATCTCCCTTTTCTTTGTACTTACGGTTTGTTTTTCTCCCCGGGCAAAACCTGCGCTTTATCTGCGCATAGACATTATTTTATTCCCCCAAAACGTCTGTCTCTCTTATTATACTGAACAATTGCCTTTTTTAATTCCTCTTTATCGAAATCCGGCCATAGCACATCTGTAAAATAGAACTCCGTATACGCCAACTGCCAAAGCAGATAATTTGACAGCCTTATCTCACCGCTTGTGCGAATCAGCAAATCCGGATCCGGTATCCCTGCCGTGTCAAGATAACTGCTTATGGTTTTTTCTGTTATATCTTCCGTTGCAAGCTCTCCTGATTTGCAGTCTTCTGTTATTTTCTTTATGGCCCGAGTTATCTCATCGCGGCTTCCGTAATTTAGGGCGATAATAAAATTGATTCCTGTATTGTCCTTTGAACACGCTTCCAGTTCATGAAT
>CALWNA010000034.1 GCA_944382505.1 uncultured Lachnospiraceae bacterium | reverse complement strand
GATATCCTACATTCACAGAGTTCTATTTGAAAGTATGTGAAAACTAAAGAACCGCCGTATACCGAACGGTACGTACGGTGGTGTGGGAGGTCGGTAGATAAAGTAATTATCTACCTCCTACCCGATTCATAGGAAATTTTTTGAAATATCCTATGATATAAAAATGCTCCCATATTGGTGCAGCCTCGCGGCGATGCAATTATGCCGGCGCAACCGCCTGTGTGGGTTTGTCGCTTGCGACGCTATTGGGAAACTCCGGCAAATGAGCCGGATTTAATTATTTTTATTCGTCAAATTTATTTGGAAACAAATGAGATATATCCAGATAATCCGGAATACCTCTCTGGTATTTAACAACCGGTTCTCCCAGAATTAATGGATAAGCATAATCTATAAATTCCTGTGTCACATCATTTCCGCGTTCATTAATCCATTCCCGTGGAACATGCTTAACAAGCCCTGCGACATTTTTCACATCTGTATCGCTCATAGCAACGCTATAAGGATTATTTCCTTTCCTAATGGCAGTTACCATAACACCGGATTTTCCTTCAAGGGCAACGGAGACAGCGTGCATACCGAGACGGAACGCCTCTCCGATATCAGTGATAGAGGACATATGTGCAGCGCTTCTCTGTAAAATATTTATTTCGATGGAACGAACTTTCACCTGAATGTTCTGCTTAATAATATATTCGAGACATTTTCCTGTGCCACTTAGCTGGCTGTGCCCAAAAGTATCTTCCACAGCGGAAGTAGCACTAATGTATTGTCCGTTGGCATTTTTAATTCCCTCTGAAACTGCAACCACTACGTTGTTATATCTGTCCATTGCAGCTTTGACATCTTCTATAAAAATATTCTCATCGAAAGGGACTTCCGGAAGATAAATCAGATGTGGAGCAAAATTGTATTTATTTCTGGCAAGAGCGGAGGCACCTGTAAGCCACCCGGCATCACGTCCCATTATTTCTACAATCGTTACACTGTTAATCGGGTAGATTGAGGTGTCATGTCCAATTTCCAAAAGTGTTGAAGCCACATATTTCGCAGCAGAACCGTAACCGGGAGTGTGGTCTGTAATACAAAGGTCGTTATCAATGGTTTTGGGAATCCCGATAATTTTAATGTCTTTTTTAACAGCTCTGGCATAGGTATTTAGCTTGTCAACTGTATCCATGGAGTCATTGCCGCCGATATAAAAGAAGGCATCAATTTCGTATTTTTCAAATTTATTAAAAATATATGCATATGGAGCATCATCATCGGAATAATCCGGCAACTGATATCTGCAGGAACCAAGATACATTGACGGAGATTTTTTTAAAAGCTCAATAAACATAGGAATTTCCTCTACTTTTTGCGATAAATCCATAAGCCTGCCGTTAAGCAATCCCTGAACACCGTTTAAAGAACCGTAAACTTTATTAAATTGTCTGCTGTCGATGGCACCCTGGATAACGCCTGCCAGACTTGAGTTGATTGCGACTGTGGGCCCGCCGGACTGAGCAACTAAACAATTTCGCATTTTTATTTCCTCCCTGTTAGATGAATTAAATATATCGATAACACTTACAAGTATACCCCACATTATGACAAAAACCAATAATAATATTTTTAACAACGCAAAAAAAATGGCATACATTAATATTGTAAAAATAAAAGGGAAATGGAGAGAAAAATGGATTGCAATAACAACAATTCCGGGTGCTGTAATCGGGGCAATATGAATATGAACCGAAACGGCTGCTACGGAAGAAATAATTGCGGCATGCGAAACAATAGCAATATGAATCGTTTTTATAATACTGCAAACTCTGGAATGAATTCCGGCATGAATTCCAGCATGAATTCCAGCATGAATTGTGGCAATAGAAATTCAAATTGTGGCAGTAAAAAGTATGACTCCGGTTATGGCAGTAAGCGGTATGATTCCAATAACAGAAAAAATGACAATATGGATTGTGACTGCAAAAAAGACAATTTTGATACGCAGTGCAGAAATGAGGGCTGTGACCGGGCAAATGAACCGGTAGATGAAATGATGCCCGGAATGGGATTTGTTCCATGGCAGCAGTGGAGAGATGTTTATGATATGGAAAAGGCGTTGGACAGAGGAACCATTTTTGAAGAACTTGATAAACCATTTATTGGGAGGCCGTTAAAATGATGAGAAATAATATGGACAGAGATAGCTTAATGAAAATTATTACTCGCGCAAGTTTTGCTATGGATGATGTGAAACTGTTTCTGGATACGCATCCCAATTGCCAGGAAGCCCTTGAATATTATAAGAAGGCTAAAGAGGTCAGGGATGAGGCATGGCAGATGTACACGGAGAAATTCGGTCCGTTGTCGTCGTATGAGGTAAATAATGAGGAATACTGGGATTGGAATAAAGGACCAATGCCTTGGGAAGGAGGTAGCTGTTAATGTATAGTTATGAAAAACGGTTGCAGTATCCGGTGGACATTAAAACAAGAAATCCTAAAATGGCGCAGTTTATTATATCCCAATATGGTGGGGCATACATCAACAACGTATGAAAAAATATATACGTTACGTCAGTATGGTAGGCATACTGTAACAACGTATAAATGATGAAAAATTCAATCAGTTGTTGATGTAGAAATGTATGGATATTGCTTCATTTTTCTTGTTATAGACAATTTTATCCACTACACTTGCCAATGCCTCATGTTTCTGCTGATGTGATGAATTTGAGGCAGAAATGATGTCATATGCAGATTTGATGTTTTTCAAAATCTGCATTTTATTTTGTTCATAAGTATCTTCGGGTTTGTGCTGTGCAAGCATTTCTTTCAGGGTATCTCTTTCATGTTGCAGCAGTTCTTTGTTTTTCCGGTATTCATCTAGAGTGTCAATACCATCCCGGTATGCTTCCTTTATCCGTTCTTCTTTCAGGTCAATATCTTTCAGTTTTTTCTGCAGCAGCGAGTATTCCGTATCGTCCTTGTCTCCTGAATTGGTTTTGTTAATTGTAAAAGAAACGGAACCGCCATCCAATACTGTTTTTAAACCGTCCAGTATTGCCGGAACTATTTTAGTCTCAGAAGCCATATGAGACGTAGTGCAGGAACCGTGATTATAAGCCGTACACTGGAAAGAAGAAAATCCGGCTTTGTTGGTATATGCCCGGACAAGGCGACCGCCGCAGGAAGAGCACACAAGCATTCCGGAGAGCCAGTGCTTGTATGTACTGACCGGTCGGTGTGTAGAACTTCTTTTGGTTGCCTTATCAATTGTCTGTGCCTGTTCAAACAGATCCTTGGAGATAAATGTATCATAATCCCCATCTTTAATAATCCATTCGGAAGGATTCTTGAGCTTCCTGGTAGCATGATCCAGTTTATTCCATATGATTTTTCCAATGTAAAACTCATTCCGGAGAATATAAGCTACGGTACGGTTCTGAAATTTACCTCCGCGCTTGGTCTTATATCCCAAAGCATTGAGTTTTTTTGCAATGTCAAAAAAGGATAAGCGCTCATCCACGTACATATGAAATATTTTCTTTACGATTTCTGCCTGTTCCGGAACAATGACAGGTTTACCATCTTCCATTTTGTATCCGAGAGGCGGGGAACCGTTACACTGACCTTCCATTGCACGCTGCGTCATTCCTCTCATTACTTCTCCGGATAAGTTGATGGAATAGTATTCATCCATCCACTCAAAGATACGTTGAACCAGGTCGCCAATAAAACCTTCCGGTATGGGTTCGGAAACGGAAACCACATCAACATTGGATTTCCGCAGCAGGTTTTTGTAAACGATGGCTTCTTCCTGATTCCGGGCAAAACGGCTGAACTTCCAGACAACAATCACATCAAAAGGATGTGATTCAGACTTGGCCAGGGAAATCATCCGTTGGAACTCCGGTCGGTTGGATGCCTTTCTTCCGGAAATGCCGTCATCCTGAAACATAAATTCCCTTGGAATGATAATGTCATTCTTTTTGGCATATTCCAGTCCAACCCGGATCTGTGCATCCGGGGAATATTCCACCTGGTCATCCGTTGATACTCTGATATATAGTGCACCTACGCGCATAGTTATCATCTCCTTTGTAAATCTTATGAAAATTAAGTATAAAAATAGCACCCGGCATTTGACCGAATACCCAAAAGATGATAAACTGTTCTTGTTCAGGGAATGAGTTTATCATTCTTGGGAGTCGGTTCATAGTGGCCGGCTTCTTTATTTTATTAACGTAAAAGACCCCACATTTCTGTGAGGTCTAAATTAAAACAAATAACAATTAATGCCCTATAGGCTAAATTAATGTAAAACTATTATAGTAAATAATAT
>CALWNA010000033.1 GCA_944382505.1 uncultured Lachnospiraceae bacterium | reverse complement strand
CCATAGGGTTGAATGGAATCCACTTTTCCTTCCACCATGGAACCCACTTTTATCCGGGAAATCGCCATTTCCCTTTGTGCTTTTCTGGCGGCGGCTGATTCTTCCCGTAAAATTTCTCTTGCGGATAAAACCAACTTATTATTTTCCATATCTGCCTCAATGACCCGTACCCGGATATCTCTTCCCAGCCAGTCATTTGTATCTTCTACATGTTTGATATCCAATCTGCTCACAGGAATAAATCCACGGACGCCCTCCACCAATGCAATAACTCCTTTATTGACAATACCGGAAACCGTAACCGGCAGAATTTCGCCCGTCTCCTTATACTTGTTAATTTTTTCCCACGCAATCAACGTATCTGTATCATACTCTCCATCACCCATGTAGGCATATGATTCTTCCAACGCCTGTCCTAAATCTTCCATATTTTCTGTTGCAGCTTCTGATATGCTCTCCGTAATTTTTTCTTCCATATTATCCTCCGTTCTTTTACTATGTTGTATTTTACCACAAATTGCAGGTATTCGTCGAGCATATTTATCCATTTTCTATACTTTCCCCGAATTTACTTACAATTTCCGTTGTCTCCTTTATCTCGTATTGAGACATTGTGTAACTACATGTGTTTACACTTCCTTGACATCCGCCCAAAAATCGACATATGATGAAAATAATTGGTATTTGAAGATTTATAAAAGAAAGGTGAACTGTTTTGAATATATACTTAAGCAAAAGATCTTTAATAAAGCGCTACGTTCTGTTGTGTGTCGGATTAACTATTATGTCCTTTGGTGTCGCTTTTTCCATCAAGGCAGACCTCGGCACTTCGCCAATTTCCAGCGTCCCCTATGTTGTCAACTGTTTTACGCCTTTATCTGTCGGAACCGCTACAATAATAATGCATTGTGTTTTTATTCTGCTTCAAATAGTGATTTTAAGAAAAAATTATCAGCTTATTCAGTTAATGCAGCTTCCTGTTGCACTTGTTTTTGGTTACTTAACAGATTTCGCATTATATGCAACCCAAAGCCTTGTCTGTCATTCTTATATAGAACAATGGCTTTTTTGTATAATTGGAATCATTCTTGTTGCAATCGGGGTGAGCTTTGAAGTGATTGCCAACGTAGTCACTTTGGCAGGCGAGGGAGTAGTATTGGCTATTTGTAAAGTATTTCCGATTAAATTTGGAAGTATGAAAGTATTATTCGATGTATCACTTGTATGTATTGCCATTGTTTTATCTTTGACTTTTATGAAAAATCTTGTTGGCGTCAGAGAAGGTACCGTTGCCGCAGCATTACTTGTGGGAACGATTTCAAGGCAAGTAAATAAACTTTTAAAAAAGCTTTTGCACTTACGTTTGTTCCATCGTAAGCACAAAAGCTCTTAAAATAATTTCATTCGTTGACATATAACGAATCTCTTTGCCATGCTTCTTTAAAAGCAGTTTTTTGCTCTTATCCTCTGTTACTACTTTTGCCTGAATCTTTATACTGTTTTTAACGTAATGTTCAAAATCCTATTTCCTCATTCACAAGAATAATCTTTATTCTTTTTGGAATCTTACTATATCTTGTTATGAGATACTGACAACAAAGTGTATCCGGCACTTTACACAAAAAACATGTTCCGGTTTTCATACACGGAGTGTCAGGATGAAATCGTTGGGCATTAATCGGCGCCGCCTCATTCTGCGCTCTTAAAACTGCACTATCCAAATCTTTAGCAACTTTATTCATTCCGACAATCATTAAAACATTTTTAGGTCCGAAAGCAATTGCGGAAACTCTATTTGCAAAACCATCAATATTAACAATTACACCATCTTCTGTAATTGCATTTGCACTTGTAAGAAAATAATCACAATCATACGCTGCCAACTCCATCGCTCTTTTTTCTTCCTGATTTTTTGCGGTGTCACGGTTAAATTCTTTGTATTTTCCTTTACAGATAGCTTGTTTCAGCCCTATTTCTTCGATTGTCACAGAACCGCCCCATGCCACTTTGCTGTTTTCCGGAATCAACTCCAAAGCTTTTTTTAAGGCCTCTTCTTTTGTGTTTACATAATATCCTTCCATGTTACGGGCTTCCAATCCTTTTATAATTCGTTGCCCTAATAATTCATTTCTTTTGATACGATTTTCATTCATAAATCCAACCCTCCTGTCACATGCTTCTCTGCTCTTTTCACAAATTTGACTTTTAATAATTATTATAGATATTTATCCACACCAAAACAATACTTTTCACGAAAATAGAATCACCTTTTTGTGTTAATCCGACATCACAAAACATTTATGAAAATACAATTATTTTTCTCTGCACATAAAAAGGCTCTCCCATATTCGGGAAAGCCTTTAATAATGTGTATTTATTCAACTGTATATGGCATAAGTGCAAAATGTATTTTTAGCTTTTATCATGTTTTATAATATGTTATTACTGTCTGCACTCCCTTTGTTTTAAGGGGATTTCTCTATTCTTGTTTTTTATCATTGTTCGTGATATATCTTTCGATTGGTGTAGTAATTGGTGTAGTAGACAACTAGGTTTGTATCTCTCAAATTATGAGATTTTTATATTATCTAATTTGCTCAACTCCTGCTGCTTCTTTTCTTCGGTAACATGCGTATAGATATTCATTGTCGTTTTAATATCAGCATGCCCCATTATGGATTGGGTTGTTTTCACGTTTAAATCATTTTCACATAATCTTGTACAAAATGTATGTCGCATTATATGTGCAGAAAACTCTGGCATTTCTATTGCTTCTCTGTTCTCTTTTTCTGCCTTTTGTGTTTCCTGCTTATTAATATTCTTGCAAATTCTTTTTATAATACGATTTATTCCGTCACTTATGTATGGTGTTCCTTTCGTGGTCGTAAAAACAAATCCTTTATAACCGTCTATTTCCACACTATCATTAATAC
>CALWNA010000032.1 GCA_944382505.1 uncultured Lachnospiraceae bacterium | reverse complement strand
TATCTTATATCAGTTTTTTGAGTTTACACAAAACTTGAAACGGTCTCTTATAATTACCAATGCGAATATGTTTTCCGGGCTTTCAATCTCCCGAAAAATCTATTTTTGTCTGACTTGTTACTATGCTAATTTTTCCTTAGCCACATCAACTAATTTTGCAAAACCTTCGGCATCATTCACTGCCATTTCAGCCAGCATTTTTCTGTTCATTTCAACACCGGACAGTTTAAGACCATACATAAACTTACTGTATGAAAGTCCGTTCATTCTTGCGGCAGCATTGATTCTTGCAATCCATAACTGTCTGAACTGTCTCTTTCTCTGCTTTCTGCCCGCATAAGAACTTGTCAAAGCTCTCATAACTGACTGCTTAGCTACTCTGTACTGCTTCGATCTGGCACCTCTATAACCTTTCGCCAGTTTTAATACTCTATTATGTTTCTTTCTAGCGTTCATTCCGCCTTTAATTCTTGCCATCTCTATTTCCTCCTACTTTAGATTATAAATAAGGTAAAATCTTCTTCATATTCTTTACATTTGTAGCATCAGTTGTTGTCGCTTTTCTAAGATTTCTCTTTCTCTTCGCTGACTTCTTTGTTAAGATATGTGATTTGTAAGCTTTATTTCTTTTCAGCTTTCCTGTACCTGTCTTTTTGAAACGTTTTGCAGCTGCTCTGCTTGTCTTAATTTTTGGCATGTTATCTTCCTCCTTAAATATCATTGAAAAAGCTTAGCGCTTTTTTTCTAAAAACATTGTCATGTTTCTGCCTTCCAATTTCGGCGCCTTCACGATAGATGCAACATCTTCAAGCATCTGCGCAAAGTCATCCAGCACACGTGCATTACTACTAATGTGAGCCATCTCTCTTCCTCTGAACCGAAGTGTAACCTTTACCTTGTCACCCTTCTCTATAAATTTTCTGGCATTATTGGCCTTTGTTCTAAGATCATTGATCTCTACATTCGGTGATAATCTGATTTCCTTCGTTTCAACAACATGTTGTTTCTTCTTTGCTTCCTTTTCCTTTTTCTGTTGCTCATACCGGAACTTACCATAGTCCATAATCTTGCAAACAGGCGGTTGCGCCTTTGGAGCAATTTTAATCAAATCAAGTTCTGCCTCCTCAGCTAATCTCAACGCCTCTCTCGAAGACATCACTCCCAACTGTTGTCCATCTGTTCCAATAACACGAACTTCCCTGTCTCTAATCTGTCCGTTAATCATTAAATCGCTAATAGTATTGCACCTCCAAATAATCTCCACTCCATAAAAAAAGTGGACAATCTTACAGACTATCCACTAAACTTTTCTAAATCACGACAAAATAAGTCATAAATTCAAATATAAACCTGGAATCACTTTCGAAGTGTCTGGGTGAGAGCGGATACTCTGCTTTCTTTTTTACATCGTGATATATAATAACATTACATTTTCTATATGTCAATAACTTTTTTACTCTTTATATAAAAATTTTATCTTGTCCAATTGAAAATTTAAATTCCACCCCTCCATACGTTTACTGTGGAATTTAATCTTTCAAACATACCGATGGATTTTATTCTTACAAATCTATGTTATGATGTTATTGTGGTGCCGGTATGCAAGGAGGATACCATTATGGCAAAACAAAAACATTTATCAATCATCGAAAGGTGCACCATTGAATCCATGTTAAAAGAATCAGCTTCCTTTAAGGAGATTGGTCAAAAACTGAACAGAGACTGCACCACCATTTCCAAGGAAGTACGGAGACATCTGCTTTTTAAAAAGACCGGATGTTTTGGAAAATCATTTAACGACTGTGCCAACCGCAGTTCCTGCGATTACACAAATTTATGTTCTTCTCCACAGTGCCGCACAAAACTCTGTAAAAATTGTACAGCCTGTCATCTTCACTGCCCTGATTACTTCAAGGAATATTGTAAAAAGCTTCAACAGTCGCCTTATGTCTGCAACGGCTGTCCGGACAGAACCAGATGCACTCTGGAAAAACATATTTACTCAGCAATGTCTGCACAGAAAGAATACGAGTCTGTACGCTCAGAATCACGAAGTGGCGTATGTCTGTCAGAAAAAGAAGTTGCATCTCTTGATCAGCTCATATCTCCCCTTATAAAAAAGGGACATTCCATTCATCACATCTGTTCTTCCAACAGATCAGACATCATGTTTTCCGAAAAGACGATTTACAACTATGTTGATGCAGGACTCTTTTCTGCAGTCAATCTGGATCTGCCAAGAAAAGTAAAGTATAAATCACGAAAGAGTAATCATGACAACTTTAAAGTGGATAAGGGATGCCGTATCGGACGTACCTATAAAGATTTTCAGCAGTTTCTTTTATCCGTTCCCGGATGCCCTGTTGTACAGATGGATTCCGTTATCGGGACAAAAGGCGGCAAAGTACTTCTTACCATACACTTTGTCAAGGCTGAATTCATGCTGGCTTTCCTGCGGGACCGCAACACTGCCGCTTCCGTATTTTTTATCTTTGAAGAACTTTATCAAAAGTTGTCTCCTGAAATCTTCAAAAAGATTTTTAAGGTAATTCTTACAGACAATGGAAGTGAATTTTCTGATCCTCTGGCAATAGAAATGGATGATGAAAATGAATTAAGAACACGGATATTTTACTGCGATGCTTCTGCACCTTATCAGAAAGGTGCCATAGAAAACAACCATGAATTTATAAGAAGAGTTCTTCCAAAAGGAACTTCTTTTGATAATCTCACACAGGAAAAAGTAAATCTTATGATGAACCATATAAATTCATACCGCCGGGCAAGCCTCGGTGACATGAGTCCATATGAGATGTTCAGAATTATTTACGGACAGGATGTTTTAGACGCTCTGGGGGCAGTCCTCATTTCCCCAAATGACATAAATCTGACCCCGGAACTTCTAAAATAAAATATAAGCAAAAACCGGCATCACGAATCTCCAATTGAGCAATCCCAAACAGGGTGGAATTTAACAATTCAAAAAAAGCGTTAAATTCCATCCACGGTACTCTATGCCCAAAAAATTTGTAAAAATCCATGTTTTCATGTCCATAATAACATAAAAACACCGAAGATAAAACTTCTTTTTATCAAAGATTTTATCTTCGGTGGAATTTAGTCTTACAATATGGAAGTTACCCTTTCAATTCACC
>CALWNA010000031.1 GCA_944382505.1 uncultured Lachnospiraceae bacterium | reverse complement strand
GATATATTTACCATTTTTACCAATCGGATTTTTGCCTTGTCTTTATTGCTTTTTTATCAGTGAACTTGCTTTCGGTTGCCTTTTTATTTTCCCCGGAATTGTTTTCGGATTTTCCATACGTTTGCACGCTCTATAACATTTCCTCTATCCGCAGCAATTGATTATATTTTGCAGTTCTCTCACCTCTGCAAGGAGCCCCGGTTTTGATATAACCGGTGTTGAGTGCGACTGCCAGATCAGCGATGGTCGTATCCTCCGTTTCACCGGAACGATGTGACATAATTGCAATATATCCTTTTGTCTGTGCCATCTGTACGGCGTCAATGGTCTCCGTCACCGTACCAATCTGATTTGGTTTAATCAATATTGCGTTGGCACATTTTTCATCCAAGCCCTTTTTCAGACGTTTTACATTTGTCACAAATAAATCATCCCCCACAAGTCTTATCTCATTTCCAAGCAATTCCGTGATTTTCTTCCATCCCTCCCAATCTTCTTCATCCAAAGGATCTTCTATGGAAAATATCGGATACTTCTTCACCAAATCTGACCATAAAGAAATCAACTGATCTGTGGAAAGTTCCACATTTTTTTTCGGCATCCTGTATACACCTGTCTTGTCTGTTTTCCACTCCGATGCAGCAACATCCAAGGAAATCATAAATTCTTCCCCCGGCTTGTATCCGGCTTCTGTGATTGCCTGAACAATTACATCCAGCGCCGCATCCTCACTGTCCAGATTTGGTGCAAATCCCCCTTCATCACCTACTGCCACGGACAAATCCATCTTTTTTAATATTTTTTTCAGACTTTCATATACTTCCGCACACCAACGCAGTCCTTCCCGAAAACAACATGCCCCAACGGGAAGAATCATAAATTCCTGAACATCAATATTGTTTGATGCATGTGCGCCGCCATTTAAAATATTCATCATAGGCACCGGCATTTTCTTTGCACAAATACCGCCTATATATTTATAATCAGGAATATTCAGAGCTTTTGCACAGGCTTTCATATTTGCCATTGATACGGCAAGCATGGCATTTGCACCGATTTTTCCCTTATTTTCCGTCTTGTCCAGCGCTATCATCGTCTCATCTATTTTGCGCTGGTTTAGTCCGTTAACTCCCTCCAACGCAGGATATATTTCTTCATTGATATTTTTTACTGCTTTTTCTACGCCTTTTCCGCCGTATCTTCCATCATTATCTCTCAGCTCCACCGCCTCAAATTTTCCGGTGGACGCTCCTGACGGAACATCCGCAATACCGGTAAAAAGCTCTCCTGCTTTTCCATCCACTTTCACTGTAACCTCTGCCTCAACGGTGGGATTTCCTCTGGAATCCAGAACCTCTCTCCCTCTTATATCAACGATTTTTAAATATTTGTACATACTATCCTCCAAACATTCTTTTCAGATAGTATGTACCAAAAATTTAATATTTATGAAAATCAATTTTGAATGGTTTAATATATTTTACATCAAACCATCTTTTTAATTTTTCATCTTAGTCAAATGCTTTTTGATCCACCTGGACAGTATTTGGAAACATCGGTTTTGTTAATTTTACACATCCACTAAAAGCATACATATCAATTGTTTTTAAACTGGATGGAAAATTAATATTTACTAAACTTTTGCATCCTTCAAATTGTGATTCTCCAATCATCTCTGTTCCTTCTGCCAAAACAACAGTATCAAGCTTTTTGCAATTAGAAAAATCTACTCCGCCCATATATGGTTTTTTAAACTCTACCTTTTCTAATTTCTTACATTTTGAAAATGCCGATTCGCCACAGCTAATTTTACTTTGAATTACAATTGTTTTCAAATATTTATTCCTTGAAAATGCACATCCATATACAGATTTTACCGTTTTTGGCGCTGTAAATTTCGTTGTTGTTTTCAATGCCGATGGATACAAATACAATTTTTTCATATTCTTCGAATAGAGTACACCTTTTGAAGTTTTAAAATATCTGTTTTCCTTCGCAACCGTCACTTTGTTTAGCTTTGTACATCCAGCAAAAACAAATTCATCTAACAATTTAAGATTTTTATTTATTTTTATCGTCTTTATATTTTTGCAGTTTCTAAAAGCCCCTTTATATATTTTTTTCAAATTGTCAGAGAATTTAACTGTTTTTAAATTTGTACAATCATTAAAAGCATAATCCCCTATCTCAACGACGGAACCAGACAAGATTACCTTTTTTATCTTTTTATTTCCTTCAAAGGCACTCCCGCCAATAACCTTAATGCCTTCCGGAATTGTGACCTTACTTTCATTGCCATTGTATTTCACTAATACTTTTTTGTTATCCACCGTTTTCGTGACAAAATCCGTCTTTGCCCAGACATTAGTTTGTAAAAGTAATCCCATGGCCAATATCATTATCACACATATACTTTTTAGCATTTCCGTTCCAACTCTAATTTTTCTCATAGAATATCTCTTCCTTTCTTATTTTTTGTTATACTAATCAAACGTAACCATAAATATATTTATTGCATTTAATCAATATAAATTACAATTTTTAATCGGCATATGCCACATCTCCTTTTTTTAATGTTTCTAAGTCTCCAAATGTGCTTGCATTATATGTATCCTGCTCTTTTGCATATTGTACTAATCGTTTCAATCTAAAACTTGTGCCATCATAAGATTGAACATATTCCCAATGATCTCCTGTGTCTCCTGATAAATAGGAAGCTAAAACATCACAAGCCGCATCTCCTGCTATTGTGTATCTCTTTTTATGTACAGAACTATTATCACAATTATCGTCATCATGATTTAAATGTTTCCATTTTCCATTTACTTTTACATATGACTGATGTGCATATGAATCTGTCACTATATGCATAGACATTCCGATTACAAAAAGAGCTCTATTGTTTGCAGTATTGCTAACACCCCCTAGTGCACTCCCCCAATTTATACCCTTAAGTTGACTTTTCATTTTTGTATAGTTTGCCTTTACCATTCCCTTAGGCTTTGACACACTATCAGGACTCTTGCCATTCTTAATTGCTCTTGCCATCAAAGTAGCACATCTATAACTTGATATATAATTATCTACATTTGATACAGTTGCTGTATGCCACTGCGGATTACTTGTCATTGTTGCGAATTTCTGATCCGGATATTTTATTCCCAATTTTATTATTTGAATGTTTGTGCTGGATAATGAGCACCAATTACCAGCCTTATCTGCTAATGCAACATGCCCATCTAATGTCCATCTCGCATTTACAACCTCAATGTCTTCTGTATTTATTTCACTAGTATTTTCTTCTATAAACGATTCTGCGTTAGCATTTGGTAAATAATTATTTTTAAATTCATCATATACTGATAATGCATAATCCAAGTCTACGATTCCACTATTCTCTGTAGTCTCATAATTACTTTTATTTGCACTTGCTACTAACAACGCTCTTATAAAATCATTACTACAGTTAATATCTTTTTCCCATAATAACGATGCAACTCCAACGATATGTGGTACTGAAATACTTGTTCCTGAAGTTATAAGTTCACCACCAAATGAACCTGTTGTTTTTACATATTCTCCCGGAGCAGTTATTTCCAACTTTTCACCTCTTGCACTTGTGTCGCTTAATGTACCACTTGCATCTACAGAACCTACCGCCATAACTTCAGTATATGCTGCTGGATATTCTATTGCTCCACCATTATTCCCGGCTGATGCAATGATTAATATACCTGCATTATATGCATCTTTTATTGCCTTATGTAAAACTTCCGTACTTTGACTTGTTCCAAAACTTATACTTATTATATTGACTTTTTTATCAATCGCCCAATAAATTCCTTCAACAACTCTGCTCAACGATGCCTGGTTATTATCATCTAATATTTTTGCAGAATATATTTCAACATTTGGATTAATACCAGTAATTCCTACTTCATTATCCTTGGCTGCAATAATACCCGCTATACTTGTTCCATGTCCGGAAGTATCTTCAAATGGAACAGATACATTTTCTTCCCCCGGAATCAGATTTATCCTCTCCTTAACATCAATTTCGTCGGTATAGTCAATTCCCGAGTCTAAAATTGCCACCTTAACTTTTGTATCGTTCTCTTCTACTCGTGAACTATTCCCATTTATCATCTTAATATTCCATTCCGTTTCATCATTATCAGTTACTACAGTTTCTGGTTTATGTATCCATGTTTCCTTTGCTGCTGCATTTAATGTAATATTTTCTGATACAACAATGTCTTTTTCTTTCGAAATCTCATCAATTTATTGTTTAGTTGCTTTCACTTTTAATCCATATGAATCTTCAATATCGAGTTTTTCTTTATAAAGTTTATTATCTTCAACAAACTCATCCAGTATTTCCTCATTATCGTATTCTGCCATAACTACATATTCCTTGCACTCTGCTCCTTTTGTAGTTTCAGCAACTGTAGGTATATCACAATTTCCCACAAGTAATGATACAACCAATACACAAGTTGTAATTCTTCTGATTTTTCTCATATAACATTTCCTCCTATCATTGTAATCCGCTTTATTTCTTCTTTGTTTTTCTTCTCAACCTAGATAAAATGAAAATCTCTTTGGATCTATATTATAAAAGTGGACACGATTTATAATTCTTTGTTACAATAAATCATACACAAAAAGGAGGTAATCATTATGTCTAAACAAGGTACTCGTTATGATGAAGAGTTCAAGCGAACTCTCG
>CALWNA010000030.1 GCA_944382505.1 uncultured Lachnospiraceae bacterium | reverse complement strand
AATAATTATAGCGTTTTTCGGACTCTGAATACATACTTTTTTTCATTTTCTCTTTAAACTAATCGTTCTGAGCATATTTTTTTGCTTTTTCTAGATTTTAGTTTTTCATTTAAGCAATCGTTTTCGTTTTTTATTTAAGCCTTTATAGAATTTTAACTTAGAAAATTTTTCTAATTCCATCTGACTGGACATTAAATTTGTAACAATATACTCTGTAGTTCCATCATCTAATAGAAAGTGAATACTCTCTAATATAAGAAGATTCTTATCCTTAGATGCCAAGTATTTAAACAAAGAATCTTGTTCCTTAGATATAGCTTTCTTAAAAGTTTTGGAAATACACATAAGAAACAAAATTCCCGGAGAATTTAGAAAATGGAACATGTCTTCAGAAGGATATCCTCTGTCAAACATTATTATACTGTCGGGAAAGTTTGGTAGAAACTTAATGTGTTCTTTAGCCGATTCTCTTTTATTGTGACGATATGGATTAAGTGAGACATCTACAAGAATATCGTTTTAAATTTCATTGTAGCATAGAGGGATTTTTATTGATATTCTTACCATCTCCAATAATAAACCTTAGCATTTGGAAGGAGCATATCATTTTAATCATTAACGTCGCAGTTCCTCAACCTGTTTCATGTTGTTAAACGCACTCAAACTGGTTATTATTTCACATCACAATAACGTTCATATTTCCAAATGTTCTTACACACCAAGCTTTTTGCACCTGTAAATGTTCAAATTTTTAATCTTTCTCTTTCCAAGCTTTATTTTTTCAAGTCCATCCAGAAAGTTCACCTCCAAATTTTTAAGATTTTTCACCTTAGAAAAATCCAGGGACTTTATCTTTTTATTGGGTACGCTCGGATCTCCACCTATATATATTTTTTTCAAGCTTCTGTTTTTCTTGCCAAAGGTGATTTTTCTTAACCTCGTAAAATCTGCCTTAAATTTCTTCAGTCGTCTGAGTCCCGAAACATCTATGTTTCCATTTCCATCCGTTCCTGACAGATCAATCTTTTTAATTTTTGACTTTTTTCTAAATGTTACTTTCTGAACTTCGCTACAGTTAATCAATGACAGCTCCCTTAATTTTTTAAATTTTGATAAATCATAATGTCTGACACTATGGCTGTTTTCAATCGTCAAATATTCAAGTTTTTTTAAACGTCCAAGGCAGCTCAGATTCTTTAATCTATTGCCCGAGCTTCCGACACTTGTCATAGTAAGACTTACACCCCTCAGATTTTTAAATATCTCCAGACCTCTGCAATCCACAATTCCATATCTTTTATATTCTTCTTCTTTGGTCAGACGGGCTTCCTTTAATTTCTTCGGATCACTCAATGCTCCCGGTTGAAGGGATTCCTTCCATTCCACCCACTCATCAAGTGCGTTCACACCCCAAAACGTGACCGCTTCAATCTCCTCTTCGGACAGAAATCCGTCTCTGTCCTTGTCATGTAACCTAGCCGCATCCTCTCTTATCAGGTCGCACGGAAAATGCTCCCTGTCTATCTTTACTCCCGGATTTCTTGTTATTTCCTCTGCCTGTGCGGCCGTGGCGGCAAGTGTCACCTCTGACTCTGTCGGCAACACTACCGTAGCGGCAAGCGCTGCAGACGCAAGCATCCATGTAAGTTTTTTTTTCATAAAATTTCCCTCCTACCATTCATATGAACGAATTGACAGCTCTTCCTTGTAATTCTTAAATGTCTCGTCATTTTTTATGTTTGCCTTGGCATATGTATACAGCCTATATAAAAGAAACCTGTCGTTAAAGTTGGAATTTGACTCAGCCCTGAATGTATTGTTGTACACAATCTGCTTACATTTTATGAGTTTTGTGTTACTCATGTCAACCACCCCGTTGGTGTCAAACTGCAGGCACTGATTCATCACATTTTTCACAACTATACCTGCCGCCCTGTACCGGCTCGGATAACAATTGACATTGTCCGTTTTCTTTATGCCGTTTCCGTCTGTACCTTTTACTTTGCTCCAGTGGGACTCCTCCCTTCCGTTCAGATAAGGTTTTATCCCGTATGCCTTGTGGGCAAAGGCATCCGTTATGATGTGAAGCTCTATTCCCAAAAGCAACAGCCTTTTCATTTTTGTGTTGAAGTTTAAATTTTTGTATTGGCTGTTGTCCTTGTTGCCATATATTCCCGTTCTTTGAACATTACTTTTGCTGATTTCCTTAACTCCCTTTTCCAGGGCCTGTATGTGAGGATTATCCTTAAATCCTGCAATAACCACCCCATTGGCATCTTTTTTATTGAAGGATATGTTCGTACTGCAGTCCTTATTTCTTATGACCCTTCCGATCCAGTTTATGGCTGCCATGTAGTTTGTGTCATTGCCAAGGGAATGCCATATGCGGCGCCTGTATTTTTCAGGATCTTCATTTGTTGCAGAACCCGACAGCACGGCGTCATTGTATCTGATTCCCGCCTTGATCATCTTTACTTCCGCCCCTGTCAGCTTGCCATTTTTATTGTTTGCCACCAATGCCTCGTGGTTGTTCTGACTCCACCTCGCCGCAACTCTTGCCGCCGCCTCGTCAATGATTATCTCATTATCATTTTCTTCTACCTCGCATATTCCCTCTTCATAGTTCTCTGCATATTTGTCATATATGTCCTGAGCATATCCCAAATCTGCTATTCCGTATGTAGTTCCGTCATCCCGGATTTTGTTTGCACTGCTCTCTATCAGACCCTTGATAAAATCCGCCGACCTGCTCCTGTCTCTTTCCCAAAGAACTGCCGCCATTGCAGACACATGGGGAGCCGCTATGCTCGTTCCTGACGAGGCAGTTTCTAATCCAAAATTCGTTAACGTCCTAACAAGTTCTCCCGGAGCTAATACATCTACACCTTCGCCTTTAGAACTATCTTCTGCCAGCTTTGCACCTGCATCAACAGAACCCACCGCCATAACTTCATCGTATGCTGCCGGGTATTCAACCTTTCCGTCTTTGCATCCTCTGTTGCCTGCTGCTGCCACCAAAAGGATGCCTTCCTTATATGCATCTTTTATCGCCTTATGGAGTGCTTCAGAATTATATGTGGTTCCAAAGCTCATATTGATAATATCCACATCATACTCTATGGCTCTATATATGCCCTCTATTATTCTTGAAACCGGCGCCGTGTTATCACAGTCCATAACTTTGATAGAATATATCTCGGCATTTGTATCTATTCCTCCCACATTGGTATCGCTGTCCTTCACACTTCCGATTATTCCGGCGATAGCCGTTCCATGACTGGTATTATCATCAAAACAAGGAGACATTTGTGCATCTTCCGGTACGAGGTTACATCTTTCCTTTATCTGTATGTCCCCTGTTTCATCCACTCCAGAATCAATGATTGCTATTTTTACCTTATCGCCGCTTTTCTCTTCTTCACTTTCATACTTTTTCACTTTTTTCCTGACTCTTGCGGGATAATTGTCCGTGTCAGCATTTATCATTTTGATATTCCAGTCTGCAGAAATTTTCTGAGGGTCAATGCCTTTTTTCCCACAGCCTTTCAGCTTAAAGTTCTCTTCTATGCTGACTACTCCTTTTTCATTTTCAAGTTTTTTGGCCTGTTCTTTAGTCAATGTATTAACACTTATGTTTACATCCCCCATGCTCTCAGTGTATTCACTTGTGTCGGAGGCATACTCAGCATTTAATTTATCATATGACGAATCACTTTTGGAAATCACAATATATTCCTCAGTAATTTGTTCCGATACGTTTTTTGCTTTTACCCCTGTCTCACATACACAACTAATCATACTTACAGCCATTATAAGCGCCGTCATTTTTTTTAATGGATTTACTATTTTCATTCTCTTTTCTCCTTTAAAACATTCGTAAATAATACTGATAATATACTTTTTAATTTCTATTTTCAACGCTTTTGCGCGAATATAATCGGTTTTCGCGCAAATGCTCCTTCTTTCACATATATTAAATGTGAAATTTTGAAATACAGAATAAAGAGTTTGTTTGCGAACTCTCTCGTAAGGCACAGATTCGTAAGAATAACTACCTTTCCGCGTCTCTGCAATCCTGCAGAGCATTTTTATTCTATCGGGAGTTTAGGGAACTTTCCTATAGAATAAAAATAAGACAGATTTGTTATCTCATTTATCGGACAACAACATCTGCCTCTTTCATAATTTTATCTGCAATTATTTATGTATAACAATATCATATTTTTGACTTATCTAAGCGATTGTACACAACAGTATTGTCTACATTTTCCCTTCACTTGTCAATATCGATACATAATCTCCACCCAAAGCGTGTATCTGTTTCAATGCTGCCTTTAAAATTGTGGCTGTTTTAACTTTAAAAGCTGCATCTTGGGAAACAACGATTTCGTAGCACCCTTTTTTCATTTCTTCATATAATTCTTCTACTGTTTCCATTGTCTTTGCAAATTTTGTGGCAATACAGCCGTATTGAACCGCCTGATGTGTATCACTTCCGGATACCATGGGAATTTCCAATTTTTGTGCCATGGATTTTGTTTTGCCCTCGAAATATTCTCTGTCACAGGCCACGTCCTTTCCGTTTAAGTCCAAAAAATGTAATCTTTGCAACTGTTCTTTTGGCAATTCCGGTATGTGTCCGCCAACTCTATATGGATGTGCCGCTCCAACAATCACAGGATATTTTTCAAATAAATCCATCAGCTTTTCAAAAGGAAGAAATTTTCCTTTTTCTTTGTATGGTTCCAATTGGCTGTTTAATTTTAAAATTATTTCAGGGGTTCCCAGCGACAGTATATGACCGCCTTCTGCAATATCCGTTTCCATTCCTGCAAATATCCGAAGTCCTTCTCCCGTAATAAGGCTGTCTCCTTCTCTTCTGCAGTTTTCCAATAAATATCCATACAGTTCATCAAATTGTAATGTATTAAAATGTTCTGTCAGACAAATAGCATCCAGGCCGGCATTGTGTGCCTCTCCCAGTAACCAGTCCGTATATTCTGTGGAAAAAGGCAATTGCTTTGCCAGTTTCCCATGGGTATGAAAATCAATAAACACTTTGCTTTTTCCTTTCTCACGCATATGACATTACTACGGCAACAATTGACATCCAAAGAAATGAAACTGCCAAAAAAATTATATCATCATATCGTACTTTCAGCGATGACAATCGCATTTTTTTCACTTCTTTATTTGTTGCAGCATAGCGATATCCTCTCATTTCCAACGCTTCTACTGTAGTTCGGGAGCGCTTTGCCGTATTGAGCATTAAAGGATAAAAGGAATGTATTATCACTTTAACCTGATAAAAGAGATATTTTATCTTTCCCACAAAGCTGTCGCTTTCCGGTGACTTTCCTCTTAATCTATAAGAGAGCAGCACATTTTGAAATTCCTCCATTAACATCGGCAGCATACGATATGCATAAGAAATTGAAAAGGACAATTTTTCAGGGCATCCAAACCACATTAAGCCATTTGACAATCTGTCGGGATCCAGTCCGGAAAAGACTGTTATGGACGCAAGAGAGACCGTAGCAACCTTAAGCGTTAAAACCAGTAACGGAACAATTGTTTCTGCATTTCCTCCAAAAAACAGCGATACGATAAACAGATACCCTGTCTGGGAGAACACTCCCAATATAAACAGAAACAAAACTAACCCTGCTACTCTTGCAAGAAATGTAGTAACAACTACCAGAAGAAA
>CALWNA010000029.1 GCA_944382505.1 uncultured Lachnospiraceae bacterium | reverse complement strand
CTTCCAGAAAATGATCCGGCAATGTTACATATAATAAATCGCTTTCTATTTTCATCTCAATTCTGGCCATATCCTGTTCCGGGTCAATATCACAATCCGGATTTTTCTTTGCCATTTCCTCCAGCTTTTTGCTTCTCTCCTTTTCGCTCTTGTAGCATTCCTCTAATACCGGTTCCGGCACTTTTCTGGCGTCTGACACATCAATATAATCACACACCTTTGTCTCATATATTTTTCCCAAAAAGCTGTCTCGGCCAAAAGCAAGTCTTTTTGCCATTTGTTCCCCGTCAAATTTAAATTCATATGCTCTGTAATATCCGTGATTTACGGTAAACAGATTGGACATCTCACCGGTATTGTAATCAATTTGGATGATTTCCCCTTTAAACTTTCCATTTTCTGCTTTTACCTTTCCGCTCATTGCCATGATTTTTCCGGCTTCTTTTTCAAATACTGCATTGGAGCGGATGCTTGAGCGTTTGACAGGAAATGATTTTAGCAGAGAAACTGTTCTCTCTTTTTCATTGATTGTATAAATTCTTACGTAAGAATCTTTAGAATTGTCATAATAATCCACTTGTCTTCTTGCCTGTGTATGGTTATCATAAATAATCAAATGTCTCGTATCCGGATTTCCGTCTAAATCTGCATCAAGAAAATAGGAGGCGTGGGCCTGGAAAAACCATTGCATATTGTCCCCCACAGGCGTTAACACTTTATCCGCAATCGTTGAATCTTTCCAAAATTCAGGATTTGCCAGAACCCATAACAGCTTTTTCTCTGCATAATTGATTTTCATTACAGAATGAAGATTCCTCAGGCATACCATTACCGTTTTTTCTTCTTCATTATATTCCACAGTATTAAGATGTGCCCAGTCTGCTGTGTCGACATATTTGGGATCTATATAATCCTTCATTCTTATTTCATTTAAAATATTTCCTGTCTTTCTGTCAATCTCTACAACAGTATCTTCAAAGGTGTTTCCGTCGAATGCGTTACTTGCTGTAACAAAATTACCTTCCTTTGTCTCGGCAAAATCATGATGCGCGCCTTTTTCCACATTATACATTGTATGAAATCTTCCCATCTGATCAACGACCGCCATCTGTGTCGATGCAGGGTTTGTGGCAGTTAATCGCACCACTTTTTTGTTGAGGAATAAAAATTTTCCTCCGGATATAGGCTGAAAGCCATAGGTTTTTGGCGCCATTGCAAAACAGAACCGCATATCTCCGTTGCGGTCAAAGGCATAAGGATATATTCCATCGTCTCCCCCGCCATAGACCAGCGTCAAATCATAAAGATATTTCTCTTTTGATATATCTTTTGATATCTCGATTCGGGAATTTTTCCCCTTTAACGGTGCGATATACAGTTTAAATTCCTTTTCTTTTATTTTTTTGCCATTGTCTCCCAAAAGTTCAATGACAACCCGGTTCTCAAAATCAGAATACAACCCCATAATTGGCACGCGATGACTGGTTGCTTTAGAAATCCGGTAACTGATATCGCAGTCCGGTGTTTTTCCTTTCACTGTAACGCTTACCGCACATGCTTTTTTGGTGTTGAATAAAGCCAACGCACATAATGGAGCATTTTGATAGGGATTCTTAATCACAATCATATTTTTTATCGTATTGTGACTGTTTTTTATCAAATCATCAATCGCATACTCAATAGCCATTGACACTTGTGTATATGATTTTATTTCCTGAATATCTGTTTCTATGGTTCTATCAAGTTTTCTCTTTGCCTTATCTTCAAATTTGTGGGACTGCTTTAAAATCCATTTGTGGGATTTTATTTCCACATCCGAATGAAACTTTCCTTTTACTTTTTTGAATGCTTTCTGAATCATTGTCTTATTTTCCTGTTCGCTATATTTCATCATTATATTTTCCCTTACATTAAAATTTATTATATTTGCAAATTTGATAATATTATGAATATGCTGCCAAAAGTCTATCCTTTTTTATTGCTTATCCGAAATGTTTTCTATCTGCCAATCTATCGGTTCTATCCCATTGGCTTTTAAAAATTCATTTGCCTTACTAAAATGTCTGCATCCAAAAAAACCTCTGTAAGCTGACAACGGACTTGGATGTGGTGCGGTAAGAACTAAATGTTTCGGATTTGTAAGCATTTTTGCCTTTCTTCCCGCAGGCGCTCCCCAAAGAAAAATAACAATTGGTCTGTCCTGGGCATTCACTGCCTCTATAACAGCGTCCGTAAACTGCTCCCATCCATGTCCCTGATGAGAGTTTGCCTGATGCGCTCTCACCGTAAGAACAGTGTTCAGTAAAAGTACGCCCTGATCAGCCCATTTTTTTAAATATCCATTATTTGGTATGTAACATCCCAGATCGTCATGCAACTCCTGATAAATATTCTGCAGGGACGGCGGAATATCATTCCCCGGCAAAACCGAAAAACTCAATCCATGTGCCTGATTGACATTATGATACGGATCCTGCCCCAATAATAATACTTTCACCTTACTTAAAGGTGTAAAGTGAAACGCATTGAAAATATCTTCTGCCGGCGGATAAACCACCGTAGTACTGTATTCCTTTTTTACAAATTCATATAAATCTCTGTAATACGGCTTGGCGAACTCTTTCTTTAAAGGTTCCACCCAGTCATTCGTAATCATTCCCATAAACAACTTCTTCCTTTAATATTCACTCTTATTGCGCTCCGGATACTTTATCTTTTCAGATATTTTTCTGTCATTAAAACTCCGGATTGCATTTTCTCTTCCCTTCTTTTGTTTTTATAATCGCACCGGAATTCCCTTTTGATTTAAATAGTGCTTTAAGTCATTGATTTCCATTTCTTTGTAATGAAAAAGGGAAGCTGCCAGCGCTGCATCTGCCTTTCCCTCTGTCAGGGCGTCATAAAAATGTTCCATATTTCCGGCTCCCCCTGAAGCAATTACCGGAACAGAAACATTTTCTGCAATTGTTTTTGTCAATTCAATATCATATCCCTGTTTGACACCGTCACAGTCCATGCTCGTGAGAAGGATTTCCCCCGCGCCAAGCCTGTCGGCTTTCATTGCCCATTCCACAGCGTCCATTCCCATATCAACGCGGCCGCCGTTTTTATAAATATTCCATCCACTGCCATCTTCACGTCTTTTTGCATCAATAGCCACTACAACACACTGACTGCCAAATTTGTCTGCTGCTTCACAAATCAGATTCGGATTCATAATGGCAGACGAATTAATTGAAATCTTGTCTGCACCTTCTCTCAAAATTTCTTTAAAATCATCAACTGTCCGAATGCCTCCGCCGACTGTAAACGGAATAAACACCTGCTCCGCCACCTTACGAACCATTTCCGTAACAGTATGTCTGTGATCAGAAGATGCTGTGATATCAAGGAAAACCAGCTCATCAGCCCCCGCCTTATTGTATGCCTTGGCCACCTCCACCGGATCTCCGGCATCTCTTAAATCCACAAAATTTGTGCCTTTCACCACACGGTTGTTATTTACGTCAAGGCACGGAATAATTCTTTTTGTATGCATAATATTCTCCTGTTGTAATCTATCTGTAATTACTTTGCCTTCTTTCTGCTCAAAACTCAATCCAAGAGGACTTTTCCTTGTTACAGATTCGCAAAATTTTTCAATATCTGAAGCCCTACATCACCGCTTTTTTCCGGATGGAACTGACATCCAAACACGTTATCTTTCTCAACAGACGCATGAATATGGGCAACATACTCCGTGCATGCCTTTACAACATTTTCTTCTTTTGCCCTCAAATAATAAGAGTGAACAAAATAAACATATGACTGCGCATCCACGCCTTTAAAAAGTCTTCCGTCATTCATCAGTTCCAAGGAATTCCAACCAATATGCGGAATCTTAAATCCCGGTTTCTCCGGAATTTTTACAATATTCCCCGGTAAAATTCCAAGTCCTGCAACGCCCAAAGACTCATCGCTGTTTTCAAACAAAAGCTGTAATCCCAGACAAATTCCGAGAAACGGCTTTTTTTTATCCACCACATCATAAATGGTATTAATCAAATTGTAATCTTTCAGTTTCTGCATCGCATCACCAAAAGCCCCAACTCCCGGCAATACCACCTTATCCGCCGCTAATATCACATCCCGGTCTCTCGAAACAGTCACTTCCTCACCAATAAACTGCAAGGCCTTTTCCACGCTTCTTATATTTCCGGCATCATAGTCAATAATCGCTATCATTCTTCCGTCCCTTTCTTCAACGCACTACTATCCAGTTCGAACCAGAATTCAACGCCATTCTCATGATTCATCACTCCATAGCCTTTCTCGTGCCTGTCCATAATGGCCTTGACAATGGATAATCCGATACCATTTCCACCGTACGCTCTGGTTCTTGCTTTATCCACTTTATAAAATTTAACCCAGATATTGTCAAGTTCTTCTTCCGGTATCTGCTTACCTGTATTAAACACCGACACTCTTACTATACCATTTTTTTCAATAATTTCTACTTTAATTAATTTATTTTCATCCACATGATTAAAAGCATTGCTTAAATAATTGGTAATCACCTCTTCAATCTGAAATTCATCCGCCCACACATAAACAGGATTTTGGCGTGGGAATTCAATTGTAACATTATTCTGTTCCGCACGCAGCCGCATGGAATTAATAACACCTGCCACAACAGAAACAATATCAAACCGTTCCATATTGACCTGACCATTGCCAAATTCCAACTGATTCAGGGTCAGAAGATTCTTTACCATTTTATTCATCTTTCCTGCTTCGTCAATGATAACATCACAGTAATATTCCACATCTTGCGGATTGTCGTTGATGCCTTCCTGTAATCCTTCCGCATATCCCTGAATCAGTGCAATCGGCGTCTTTAATTCATGGGAAACATTAGAAATAAATTCTTTGCGCATCTCATCTACTTCTTCTTTTTTTGCTATGTCTTTGTGTAATTCAATATTCGCCGCTTTCAATTCTGAAATTGTCTTTTCCAACTGCTCCGACATTTCATTCATACTTTTCCCCAAAATACCGATTTCATCATTGTGATGTCCCGTATATTTTGCATTGAAATCCAACATGGACATTCTTTTCGATATCTCTGCAAGTTGGAGAACCGGCTTTGTATACTGTCTTGTGAGCCATATTATAATAATTGTAATAACAATAATCAAAGCGATTCCCACTCCAAGATAAAATTTATTGGCGATATTGATACTCTCCCGAAAACTCTCCACTGACATTCTGATAATAAAATAATTGCCTGAAATTAGAGTTCCATTCAGTTCATAATACTGGTTGGATGAGTATTTATCCACCGTGGACTGTAGTGTATACTGTGAATTACTTTCAATAATTTGGGGTTCCTCACGTTGATCTTCATTATTGCCGAAAATCATATCTCTCCATCTGTCTGCCAACATGTTTCCCGCACCATAATCATAGACAGCCACTCCTGAGCTGTCTACCATAATCATTGACACGCCGGTCTGCTCGCATATGCTGTCCAGCGTCAAAATATTTTCGCTTTTTTCAATGTTTTGGTCTTCTTTTGCAATTTCCGCCAATCTGGTATACACGCTTTTTATCGTGTTTCTTTTCGTTAAATTGTAATATCTTTCCAGAAAAACATTGCTGAAAATCGCCGCTGCAGTCAGAGACAGTGCCATTATCGCAAGAATCAGCGTTGTCATTTTATAACTAATTGAATGTTTCATTCATTCACCTCAAATTTATAACCCATGCCCCATATTGTTAAAATATATTTCCCACAATCCCCCAATTTATTTCTCAGTTTTTTCACGTGGGTATCTATCGTCCTTGCATCACCAAAATAATCATAATTCCATACGTTATTGAGAATATTCTCTCTGGAGAGAGCTATTCCTTTATTCTTTATAAAATAACTGAGAAGCTCAAATTCCTTAAAACTCAGTTCAACAACCTGTCCTTTGACTTTTACAATGTGTGCCGCTTTATCTATCTCAATGTCGCCCGCTGTAATAATCTGGTCTGCATCAATATTATTTGTACGCCTCAGTATTGCGTCAACTCTTGCCACAAGAATTCTCGGGCTGAAAGGTTTTGTAATATACTCATCAACCCCCAGTTCAAATCCTAAAAGTTCATCGCTCTCTTCCCCTTTCGCCGTAAGCATAATAATCGGGACTTTTGATAATTTTCTGATTTCCCTGCACACTTCCCATCCATCCATTTTCGGCATCATCACATCCAGAATAATCAAATCAAAATCATTATTTTCGATAAATAAATCGATTGCCTCTTCACCATCCGCCGCCTCAACGACCTGATATTGTTTTCTTACAAGAAAGTCTTTTACTAATTTTCTCATTCTGGCTTCATCATCAACCACCATTATTTTTAATTTTTCCATGATAACCCTCCTGATAATTGTTTCATATAATTTTATTTAACAATCAATGTGTGTTTATTTCATGAACATCTTACATAGTGTTTGTGTCCTTTTGCCTTTATGCCACATAATAATATTGATAATGCCCTTCATCATGAATCCGCTCCACATAAATCATCTGACCTTCTTTAATATTAGAAAAAGAAATAGCGCCGCGAACATACACCCTGTCCAAAATAAACTGACCGTTTTCCTCACAGACAAGAAATCTGATTTTCTCAGGCATAACACTATTATGATGTATAATCATTTTTTTCTTGACCTTGAGTTTTGCAATCTTTGCCTTTTCAATATCAAAAGCCACCTTACTTTCAAGCCACAATTCACTCCATGAAAAAATATTGATTCCCAGGTAGGAATATATACATATTTTCAGCATCCGTTCTACTGTTTTTTGCCGGCCAAACATATGCGGTACCGTCTGCCGGGCAATCAGTTGAAATACTATAATAATCCCCACAATCACGGTAAATATCAAAAATCTTTTTACCCAGCTTTTCACCATATGACGGTGTTGAAAATCTCGTATTTCCTCTATTTCTTCCTCTGTCCTTGGCGTATGAAAGTCCACCTGACGCAAATAAATGCTTCCCAATATTGCTCTCCCTTATTGAAATTCTTAATAAAATAGACACGCATTCTTAATGATTTTCTATGCCAAATTCGGATGATTTCACATTATGGCATCCTAAAACAGGATATCCGATACCACTTTCACCTTTTTAATTATACAATAAGATTGAATAATTTACTACTTTGATAAATAATATTGTTTAAACTGTGATATCACAAGCACCTTAAAGTCGCAGTTTCATGCAACATAGTAACATTCCACGCCGCGCAGTTACACCGATATAATTATCTTTCCGCAGGCTCTGCAGCGCATCCACGGTAAAACAGTTTTATATCACATATCAAAAGTCCCCGAACAGCATCTTCCACTATCCGAGGACTTTTTATGACTTTAAATATTACCTGACTTTTTCCGTTTTGCAATGGTGATAAAAGTTGTTATTGTAACATTTAATGTTATTATATTTTGAACTCCCTATACCAACCACCAGATCCTAGTTCATATGGTTCAAAAGTAACCATCACTGCTTTATTTTTTCTTAAATAAAACTGATATTCTTTAATTTTTTTATTTTGTACAACATTAAGTGCCTCAGGGCTTTCTTTTCTTAACTTAACCGCCTTTTCAACCTTTTTATATATTTTATTTTTAATTGAATTTGAAGAACCTTTACATATATCTTTTAAACGCAGTTTTTCTCCAGTTTTTAAGTTATAGTTAAGACCATATACACTTATATTTTCCACGCCTCCGGCATACCAATCAATAGTAATTTTTATACTAACAATTCCTTTTTTATTATATTTCACAGATGCTTTTGCGCAATAATATATATCTATTTTTTCATCAAAAAAAACAGCACTTTCCTTC
>CALWNA010000028.1 GCA_944382505.1 uncultured Lachnospiraceae bacterium | reverse complement strand
TTTCTTTTTTTCATTGTTATAAAATCTCCTTGTTTTCTGATGTATTTAGCTCGCCAAAGCCTATTTACATCATACTGGGAGATTTTATTTTTTCAAACTTCATTTTTCATGTTCTATAGGAATGCTTACCATAATTTTTTGTAACAGTTCAGCCATATGATATAATAAAGACACAGCAAGCAGTCTGCAAGTAGCCTTTTGCTTTGTCTTTATTATATCATATGGTGAGCCACCAAAGCGAGATGAAGCGAAGCGGAATCGAGCTTATGGCTGAACTGTTACGTTTTTTTAACCTTCGACAAGAAGTTATTATACACAAAATTTATAAACCAACGGTCTTTTACAACTACCAACAGCAGTATATAGACCGTAACGCCTATGAATATCTGCAAACCGAGTCTGAGGACAATATTGATACTGTCGATGTTTCCCACCAACACTACGATTACGAACATCACTGCGCCAGACATCATTTTTTTCATTGCGCATTTCCACCATACTGAAACTGTCATAAAATCTTCGCAATGCCTTATATAAAGAACTGTAATAGTCAGTTCTGCAATAATAGATGCCACGGCAGCACCATAAGACGCAAAATGAGGAATCAAAATTAAATTCAAAACAAGATTTACACACGAACCTGCAATAATATATTTTGCGCTCTGTTTTCTCTTCCCACTTGGCGTATAATATTGAGACCCCAAACAATTACTCGTTCCGATAATAATCAATATAGGGCTGAATATATACAAAAGAAGAACCACATTGTCATATCCCTCTCCGAAAAAAACGGGAATGAAATTTTTTGCCACTCCCATAATTCCAAACATACATCCCATTCCCATAAATAAAATATAGTTCATGGAATTTTCGATTCTTCTATGTATCTCATCATACTTCCTTTCAGCAAACAAGTACGATATCCTTACTCCAACAACAGAATTAATAGACGTAAAAACAATACTTTTTGCCATGTTAATTACTTTTTCTGCCTGTGCATAATATCCGTTTTCTGACGGGTCTTTCGTAATCAGACCAATCAACGTCTTATCCAAGATAGTATATACGGATGTTGCAATTGTTGGAATGAAATATATAATCGTCTCTTTAAAATGATGAAGTATTTTCATTTCTTTCAGAGGAACTCTCATAATATATTTGGGTAGATATGACCACACGGAAATGGAGGAAAGTAACGTCGTTATGGATAAGATGCCCACATATAATAGCAAGTCCTCTCTCCTTCTCACGAATAAGAACATTGCAACAATATTAATTATTTTAATAATAGCGTTTCTGATTACAATTAACCGAAACTGCTCCAGTCCTTTAAAAAACCATGTTATATCGAGCATCGTCGCTACCAAATTTAGCGTCAAAACAATGTAATATTCCTTATATTCTGATGACGCAACTATCAACCCCGTCCACACAACTAAACAAATAAGTGATGTGATAACCGTCATGAATTCAATTTCCCAAAACAACTTACTTCGTTTATATTTGTCATCCCGGTTCTGTGCGATTTCTCTGGCACCATAAGCTAAAGTTCCCAACGCTGCAAACATTGAAAAATAACTTTGGACAGATACTGTATAACTTTGAATTCCTATTCCCTCCGCTCCCAAAACTCTTGATAAATAAGGCGCTGTAATGAACGGTGTTATAACACTGAGAATTTCAAAAAAAGTACTGTATATAAAATTTTTCTTCACACTGGCCGTTTTCATATGCATCCATTTCTCCTGGTTACTTCAAAAAACTTGTTAGTTTATTATGGCATTCCTTTTTGATGTCCGCTTTTCCCAATAATACCATGCCATAGTCCTTTAAACGCAACTCTGACCTGATTTTGTTGGAATATACACGTCTTGATTAAATCATAGATTTCAAGCATTAGCGCTTTTGTGTAATGACGCCCTTTTTTCTTTCTGACAAGAAGATTATTTCTCATCCAGTAATATTTTTTCCAATCAGGCATTTGAAAAAGTCTGATTTCTTTGAAAAAGATTTTTTTCTGAATAGTAGACATAATGTATGGATGTTCTATAATTGATTCCTTTATTCCTATAATTTTAAATCCGTTTTCCTGTATTGACAACGAATAATCTACTTCATCAAAATATATAAACAAATCCTCCCTTGGATATCCTACCTTCTTTACGACTTCTTTTGAAATATAAAACCCGACAAATGTAAGTCCTGACATTTCCTGATTATGCTGGCTGACCTGTTCAAGAACGAATTCTCCCTCGTCATTCATATAATAAGTATTGCTTCTTAAACAAATCTCATTTTTATCATAGTTTTTCATTGCCTCTACTAATTTATTTAATGCATCCTTTCTAGGCATAGCATCATCATCCATTCCCCAAATATAATCTGCGCCATCTTCATAAGCGTATTGTACTCCTTTGGAGAAACCTCCGGCGCCACCAATATTTTCTTCTAAACGCTTATATATAATTCTATCGTTCTCTGCCCTTATTTTCTCACAATATTCACGGGTTTCGTCTGTACTGGCATTGTCTATCACATAAATATTATTCAACGGATATGTTTGTGATAACAGTTTTTCGATATTTTTCTTTAGCAGTGCCACTCTGTTATATGTTACAATAACCGCAACTACTTTCATTCTACTCTCCTCCTATACTTTCATCTGCAATCTTTTCTACTGTTTTATTTCCCTTGCTGATATCTGCGCCTATCCATCCGATAAAGATTGTCCAAATTATATTTATATTCTGCGTAACCGGTCCCCTGACAACATAAGTCAATGTCAGATAAATAACTCCAAATGATATAAGTATTATTAATCCAAATTCTATATCGGTTCTTTTCTTTAAGAGTTTAAATCCTCCTACTACATTAGCCAGCATAAACCAAATCAGCGCCATCAATCCCACAACTCCGCCTTTAATAAGAATTGTATAATAACCGTTATGTAACAAAGGAATTTCATTATCCTCAACCATATCTCTCCATGTATAAGGAACGTATTCCAATTCAATACCTTTTCCCATACCGCTTCCAAACACTTCTTCCCATACTGTACTTTGCTGCCATTGTTTCTTCGCGCACTGATTTTCGTAGCCTCTCCAGTTGTTCATTGTTTCACCTGTTGATGTGAACTCCTGTTTGCTATTTAGTTCTTCAGTTGTCTTGCCAAACTTATCTGCAAATTCATCTGTAATAGAATCAGGCGCAATATTTAAAAAGAGTATTCCACCAATAATGATTACACAAAACATCACCGTAAACTTTTTTACAAATTTTATAATGTTGCCATGCACATATATATCCAATAGCAAACTCACCACACAGCCTACTAATGCGCCTATCCAGGCGCTTCGGGATAGCGATAACAGTAGCTGTCCAAACATTAGCAAAAAAAATAAACAATTAATCCATTTTTTAAACAGTTTCTCTTTTGTATCTGTAAACAGCACTGCAAATAAAATAATAAACGCACAGAGAGTATGATACACTCCTATATCAAAATTTCCTCTCATATCTTCAAAACTTGCTAAAATCGACGGATTTTTTATACAATTAATAAAAGATTTTAGAGAAACCAACGTTCCACATAAAACGGACGTTTTAAATATGGAAAATCTTTCTCCCTGTGAAACTCTTAAATAATACCCCAGAATAATAAGTGCAACTGCCGGCACGACATAATACAAGTCACGTGCGACATTTCTTTCATTATATAAAATCAAACCAATTACAGAAGAGTACAAAATCATAAATAAATAAAATCTAACTCCCATAATCTGAGGAAGAATGATTTTCTTCATAAATCCTATCAGAACAATAATCAAAACAACATATATTATAAAAGCCTGTTTTGGCGTTACTAATCCATAAAACTGAATCAAAAATAAGACCACAACAGGCCATGATATCTCTTTTAATGATTTTAAATTAATCCTGATTGTAGGGTTCATAGTTTTCTCCTTAACACGCAACTGCTACTTTTTCTTAAATATAAATTTATTCTGAATGCGATTAGAAAAAGTAATCATCTTCACCACGCTTCTGCTGTACGGTGTATATTCTTTCAAGTAATACTCTCTGGATTTTACCAGCATTTCAAAATTTTTTGACGGGTTTCCTTTTTCTGACGTCTTATGCATATGGTATGCTTTTAAATTATGCATATAATATTCTTTCATTTTTTCTTTCTTTACTTTGGCGGACAAAATAGGCTCTTCACTATATAGGAAAACATTCTCGTCCAAATATTCTGCTTTCTTTAAAAACGACATTCGGACAAAAAAACAACAGCCCGATACTTTTTCACAATAACCACTCTTTGTGAAATCACACACATAAGGCAGTTTCTTTGACAATTTATTTTTTATTACTGCATATGGCCAAAATATCTGTTCAAGTACCCTAGGCTCTCTTATTGGGTTTTGATGCTGCCCCCGGATATTTATTATATCTGTTCCCAAAACTGCAATTTGCTCATCCTTCTCCATTTTTTCTATCGCCTTGGATATGTATTCCCTATCTCTTATCTCTACATCCGGATTAACAATGATTGCATATGGGTAGTCTTTTTCTGCCGCCTTTCTTAGACCTACATTATTTCCTGCAGAAAATCCTCTGTTTTCTTTATTTTCGATAAACATTATATCATTTTTCAGGCAAAAATCTTTTAACTCCTCTAATCTGTCATCGTTAGAATCATTATCAATAATTACAGTTTCTAAATCTACAGCCTCCTGCTTCTTCAAAAGTTTTGCACACTTAATACTGTCTTCTATTGAATTATAGTTTAAAATAACTGCCATAACTTTTTTCATATTTTTTACCTGCTTTTATATTTTTTTATAATTTCTTGGTATATCATTTCTCCTTTACAATCCCACGTGTATCTTTTCCCTGCATCATGAGCTTTTTCCCCCAATTTCTGTCTCAATTCCTTGTCAGTCAAACTTAATATAGCCCGTGACATATCGTCAATTAACTGTTGCCTGTTACCCCGCTCTAATACAATCGCATATTCTTCGTTGAAATATCTGGTATATCCCCCTGTATCTACACAAATAAGCGGTTTAGAAAGAGACATGGCGTCAAACGCTACCGTAACAGCCCCCTCCTTTAAACTGGAATTAACAACAACATCTGCATCGTTCATTAAAGCAAAGTATTGCTCCATGGTAACCTTTCCTGCCATATGTATGTTATTTTCCATATTTTTATCCTTAATCAGTCTTTTTATCCTGTTCCAGTCTGCGCCTTTCCCCACAATCTCAAGTTCTATATCCTTGTTGCTCTTATACGCATCTGAGAATGCTTCCACTAATACATCAAAAGCTCTCCATGCATCCATCTTCCCGACAACAATATATCTTATTTTAGAGGAGTCTTTCTTTTTTTCTTTCGATACCAAATCCTTCATTTCTACTGCCACATCTGTAAACAACATAGCATTTTTTCTATATTTTTGTGGGATTGCATAATACATATTATGAGATTTGCAAAAAATCAGGTCTGCATTTTTACAACGCTTATAAAAACCATAATTTATTGGCAGTGTTTTAACAATGGTACGCCTTACCATTTCAATTAATCTCGATTTTGTATCATAGCGCCTTGAATATTCTGACGGAATCGTATCCACTCCGCCTGTAGGTCCCCATACAAAAAACTGCTTCATACCGTATCTGCTCGCCTTCCACAAAGCATTTCCATAAGTAAGCAAATGGTAGATTTCAATATGATTCTTCTGCATTGTCTGTTTTACAATCCGGTTTGTAAACATCTGCCACATAGTATAATATAATCGGACTCCACGCATCCCTTTCTTCCAAAATCTCAGCGCCTTTGGCAAATCAAAATATAGGAAATGTATTTTATGCTCCCATTTTTGCTCTTTTATCCACGTTTCTATATTCTCGCGATTACTTTTCCTTGTCAACACCCACAAATCAAAGTATTTAGACATTTCCAAAACCCAGTTCCAGCCTACGCCTATTTCCGAACCTAATCCAGGTTCGCAGGCATATGCCGAAACAAATACCTTTATCTTTTCCATTTATATCTCCAATTTTTCCGTGTATTGTCTCAATATATATTTTAGAGCCTGCTTAGCCATCTCTTCCGGATTCTGTTGTGCGTCCACACGTACATACCTCTTATGACTTTGTTCCAATTCTCTGTAGACGCTAAGCTGACGTGCAATTTCTTCTTTTGTTAACTCCTGTTTTCTGGAATAGATAACATCCGGATCTGCATCCAATATAAATACGATTTTCGGTTGCGGCGTCAATCTTACGAAGAATTTTCTTACCCATTTAGGAAGCCCTAATTTGGTTCTTAACGGATCTACTATGAAATCATAACTATATCTGTCAAAAATAGAAAACCTGTCATAATGCACATCTTTTCGCACGCATATCTGCCATCCAATCAGATAATCCATTGTATAATAAGCAATTCTTGCTAAAGAGCTTAATGGGTTAGCCGCCTTTCCGCGATGAGGGTTTGTCCAATCTTTATCTTGTTCCATCACTCCCACCTTTTCTCCTACAGCGCCCAGATTTGGTAAAACAGTAGGTCTGAAATGATACACGCGAAACTTATTATCTTTTTCATCGCTCACATAATAGTAGTTTAACTCATTAATCAACGCTTCAAGAAATGTTGTTTTTCCTGTCCCATCCGGTGCAAGAACAGCAAAACATCTGACATACTTTTTATACAAAAAAATCGTTCTGCCTAACTTCTGCCATATAAATCTTATTCTTCTCCCGATAGTACGAACCGGTTTTCTTAATATAGCTCTCCTTTTTAACGCTTTAGTAAATTTTTCGTTTTTATTGATAACTCCGTCAAAATCATCTGTCAAAATATCTTTAACAATATCGTATGCAATCCTTTTATGTGAAATCCGTTCTAATTCTTCCTGAAACCTCTGTGCATTTTTCATGCAGGTTTCCCTTATCTGTAACTTGTATTTTTCCTTTAACTTTGGTTTTCTGTAGCCAAACAGTTTATAAACAAGCAGCATAATACCATCTAGAAAATCGCCTAATACATAAAAATTTTTATATTTCTCTACGTTAGAATATAACTCATCAAATGTATATATTTCATATCCCTTTGCAAGATATCCTCCTATTAAATCAATATGGATTCCGATATGATTTTCAATATCCATCCCATGTGTACAATGCATACGGTCGAATCTCGCCTCGTCATAGTAATGTACTCCATTTTCCAGATAGACTTTTTTTAATATTTTTTTTGCTGTTTTCAATTTTTGGGGTTCAATAACTATATCAACATCTTTTCCTATATTCTGTTCCGGCAGCAATTCATAATTTCTGAGAACAAAATATTTAATATGATTTTTATTTAACGCCTCAACATATTGGGAAAAAATTGTCCCACATGCCTCATTCCACATATCTTTGACTTCCTTTTCTTTTTCACTTCCTGGTATTATGATTTATATCATTTTATAGGCTACCTCAATTTATTCCTGAGTTTTATCTCCAATTTTCTTATTTTCTCTTTGCCTATAATCTTGATTCCTAAACTTCTTAATCCCCTGAGTGTCGGGCGTACGATTTCTATCCAAAACTTATTATTTCCTCTTCTCTTCTCCCTTTCACTCATCCAGCTGTTCGTACACATATGTATAGAGCATGTCTCGTCAGTCACTCTAAATTCAGTTTTGCTTAATTTCTTTGGATAAAATACCTCTCTGTTAAAAATATCAAATCCGTCTGCCTGCTGTTTTTCTCCGCCAAGCACCAAGTTATTTTCTTTCATTATATCGGTAAGAATTGATACGTTGGCGATATTATCATAGGAGCCATCCTTCTGTATAAAATCGTGATTTTCATAATATTCCATCAGCTCTTTTATTCTATCGTTTTTCGGCACGCTTGCCAGCACTGCGGTCCCAAGAAATGCTTTTCTCTCAAAGCCCATATATCCGTTTGGCGCATCGCTTTTGGGAAACGGTTTTAAGATTTTAACGTCTGTATCTAAATATATGCCGCCATATTCATATAAAACTTTAGCTCTCGCATAATCGCTGACAAACGCAAATTTTTTATTTTCATATGCCTGCTTGGCAAAATTGCAGCCTTGATAATCAAAATTATTTTCGTTCCATAGTTTAAACTCGTATTCCGGAAAAAATTTCTTCCATGTATTCACACAATCTTTTTCCTTTTTTGGCATGTTGTTTCCACCAAACCAGCAGTAATGTATTATTTTAGGTATGGACATAACTTATACTTATCCTTTCAATATTCTAATCTCTTTGAATTTTTACAGATACATTTTCTCTATAATCTTATCAGATTTAAGCACCCTTTCCAAATCCATCTCCTCTACGATGGCTCTGTTATATCTTTCCAATATATCTCTATTATCAAGAATTTTCTCAATAACTTCTTTTATAGCGTCTTTATCAGGTGAAATTATCATTCCATATTTTTCACTTTCCAGCAAATCCTTTGCGCCCACATTTTCACTTACAATAACCGGGACGCCATAACTTAACGCCTCAAGCACTGTGAACCCGAAGGTCTCGTACCATATGCTCGGCGCTATTAATATATCAGTATTATCGAATATACTTTCAAGTTCATGATACTCAAACTTTTCTTTCATACTCATATATGGTTTAACGCACACTGCATTACTGTAAACATTTAACTGGAAATTTTTATTTTTTAAAAATATCTCATCTAAAGCCTCTGTTAAAATATTAAAGCCCTTAAAAGGCTTTGCCGCAGCCAAATAAGTAATTTTTAACTTTCCTATAAACTTTTTCATTTTTCGGTGGTCTTGTATATTTTCATGTGTTATGTTAACTACTTTCCCCTCAATGTCTTCAGGGATAAATTTTCTATAAACACTTTCCGTAACAGAACTATTAAAATGAATTATGTCGACCATGCTTAACATTTCAATATAATATTTTCTTAGTTCTTCATATCGGTCTGCCGATTTTTTTTTATTTTCGGTCTCTTCCTTTATCCCTTCCTTCGTCTCATTCACATCCGATAAATCACTTATATCTGATTGATTTACCGACTCTGGCATGTGCTCTTCTTCACATATTTCATTCTCCGAAAAAAACGCAGTGCGATGTCTTTGTCTTAATTTTTTTACTAACAGTCTGTCCTTTAATGCTCGGTACAGTCCAGACTGCAATATCTGAATCTTGCGGAGGCTTAATGCTTCCTCATTACACTGTGTACATTTGCTACAGTCACCATCACATACCCGACCATTTCGGAACAAAGTTACTTTCGGACATATTCCAAAATAGTCATGACTTGTAAAAACTATTCTCACTCCCAGTTCCTTCGCCACTTCGAGGAACTCCTTGTGCAGTCCCATCAGGGTGTGAATATGTATTGCGTCAAAAGAGTTCTCTTTCAGAAACTCCTTATATACCTGAGGATTTGGACACTTATCCATAAACGAACCCGTGTCGGCTATTCCTTCATCAAGCGGTACGGGTAGTGGGTTTACAAGTTCAATACTTACAATTTTTATGGTTTTATCTCCACTTTTTACAGACTTTAAACTTCTTTTTAAACGCACGAAATGACCGAAATACTTTATTCTTCCCGGCCACATCATTTCTATCTCATGCCCCGCTTTTTTCTGCGACAACATAAGGTCTATACAGTATTTAGTTAATCCTCCGCTTCTATATGGCGGAAATCCCAATGCGTAATGTAATATTCTCATCCTGCTTCCTGTTCCAAATAACTTTACTATTTTAAAAACAACTCTTCATACCGGTCCCTGATATATTCCCAGCTATAATATGTATCAATTCTTTCCTTCGCCTTATCTCCCAGCTTCTGTATCTCTGACGGTTCCATTTTATCAGCAACACCTATCAGATGGGTAAGATATCCGTATTCATAGGTCCAGTATAATGCACCGTCCTGTCCCACTTCTTTATTAAAAGGCACATCCAGAAGAAGATTCAAATCAGTTCTCCCCAAAGCCTCAAGAAGACTCGGATTGGTACCTCCTACGGAATGGCCATGAAAATATCCGTAAGCATCCTCACGGATTTTCTTCAATAGCTGTTGATCATACACCGTTCCCACAAACTTTATGCGGGAATCTTTATCAAAATGTGTTTCCTCTAACAACGTGTTGTAAAATCGATTTCCTTCATAATCCGTAATGATTACCAAATCTTTCGAGGTTTTCGATTTCATAAATTCCTTTATCATTTTCTCAAAATTATTTTCCGGAACGAATCTTCCCACAATCAGGTAATAATTTTTTGGTTTGATATGGAATTTCTCATACCAGTTAACAACCTTTTCATCGTCATCTTTTAGTGTAGATGCACTTGTCTCTGCTCCATATGCAATAAATGTTGTCTTCGGATGATACTGCTTATAATCTTCTTTAATATATGATTCGATACCAAGGCTGTCACAGACTAATAAATCTGCATGCTTTACCATCAGTTTTTCAGATACTTTCCAGTATTTTCTGATGAGGGCATTCCACTTTGCCCTTTTCCATTCGTGCCCGTCCGGGTTTACATAAAGTTTCCCACCGACTTTTTGAATTTTCTTTTTTAAATGCCCTATAAAAGGTCCTATTCTGCATGCCAAAACATATATTATCGGTTTCTTTATGTTATGCTTTTTAATATATTTTAAACTGTAATTTATGGCGTCAATGTCATAAAAAATAGCTCTTGCCGGTCCGGCAACTCTTTCCTTTATGTTAAAACAATGGGCGCCATGATACTCATACTCGGCTTTGTGGGGGTTATATTCTTTCTTTGTCTTAATTCCTGCCACATGATACTGTATGTTGTCTGATTTTCGGTATTCTGTCAACTTGTCCACAAAGGTTTCAAATCCGCCATACTTTGTGGGAATTCCCTTACAACCCACTATAAAAACATGTTTCTCGTCAATCTCTTGCTTCATTCCTGTCATTATCCTTTTCCCGTTAATTTCAAAAGCATTAAACAGAGCCTTTTCTTGTCAGCACTACCCAAATTGTCTTCAAGACAATCTTGATATCTAATCCAATACTCCAATTCTTAATGTATTCGTTATCCAGCTTTACAATTTCTTCAAAGTCCGTCATATCGCTTCTTCCACTGACCTGCCACAATCCGGTCAGGCCCGGTTTTGCAGCCAGACGGCTCTTATGGTGAAGCTCATATTTCTCATATTCATCCAATGTCGGTGGCCTCGTTCCCACCAGACTCATATCACCCTTTAAGATGCTCCAGAAATTAGGAAATTCATCAAGAGAAGTCGTTCTCAGAAAGTGTCCCAGCCCTTTTTTCTTTCCGTCAGGTCCGCTTCCGATAATCCTTGGATCATCATCAATCTTAAACATAAGGCCATCCATTTTATTTTGAGCCATTAGTTTCTGCTTTCGTTCTTCTGCGTCAGAATACATAGAACGAAATTTATATATCTTAAAAATTCTTCCATTTCTTCCCGCCCGTTCCTGCGCGAAAAAAACCGGTCCCTTTGGATCTGCTATTTTGATTGCCGGTGCTATAAAAATAAATAAGATTGCAGTAATAAAGCATCCTATGATTCCTGCGCAGATATCCATTAACCTCTTAAAAAACATTTCTGTCGTTGATACGGTTTTTGTGCTGGCTGTCATTATATTTGCCTGGTTAATATGCCCAAAATAAACATTGTCAACGTTTCTTATAAAAGCATCCATTAAAACATGGACAGTAATTCCCATCTCAAGGAACATGGTGGTCAGGCGTTCTATTTTTTCATTCTCGGAGGGTTCTACACAGATTAACACTTCATCAACGGCATTTCCACATACAAATGAATACATTTCTCTGCCACAGGCGACCACCGGTATGCCCTGTACCTGCCGAATGTCGGTCTCTTCACTTTCAAAAGCGATTCCAATAATTTTGTGTCCCTTGTCCGGACCGTCAGTGATTTTCCTGATGGCTTCCTCTACAAGTTCCGGCTTAGATACCACAAGAGCCTTCTGTTGTACCGCCTCACTCACACCCCGTTTTTTTAATACATACTTCAGACAGATATGCAGTGCATACATTGCCAATGTGTCCATCAGGAAAAAGGATACTAACATAATTCTTGAATATGTACTGCCGGACTGCGTAGCAAACATATACGCAAAAAGTATACCGACCAGCTTCACATTATGAAAAAATACCTTCTTAAACTCCTGGAAATATCCGCGGTTTAATATCCCGGAATAGCAATTTGAAAAGAAACTGACACAAAAATGCAATATCATAGCAACAATAATGATATTCCTGTAATTTTCCATGGCGTACATATTGTGAATTCCGAATCTCAAAAAATATGCGAATAAAAATGTAATATTAATGCATATTAAATCTGCAAAAATAAAGTCTAAATGCTTAACCCAGCTATTCCTTGCTCTGATATGCATGCGTTTTCTCCCTTGTTTCTTTCAGTATAAAATAAATTTTATTATATATTCTTTAAAATATCAATATTTCTTTGGTAAAAAAGGCGTATAAAGGCAGATGCAATATTTACCATCTACATACCAATCATTGACGCTTTGTGCGGAGACAGTTTTAACATATAAACGAGTGCATTATGAATCCGGATTGCTTTTATTTTTGTCAATTTTGTAAACTTTTGTGACGTAAATGTAAATTGTAACTTTACTCCATTGATTTTATTTTTTAACAGCATTAGTATTTAAAGTATCAAAAATTAGACGAAATAACATTTCCGAAGGAATATTTTATATTTTATAAGGAGTTTTTTATGGGTTGGAAAGAAAAATTATCCAAATTTATGTATGGAAGATATGGTGTTGACCAGTTATCCAAATTTTTGTTGGCACTGACTTTTGTGTTATGCATCATTTCCATTTTTATAAGCGGCAGAGCCGGTTCATTGCTCA
>CALWNA010000027.1 GCA_944382505.1 uncultured Lachnospiraceae bacterium | reverse complement strand
AAATACGAAAAGGATTCAAAATTTACAAGTAGTAAATGTTGTCGGCGTATCAAACAAAATGAACTTTACGGAGCAAGCTTGTCTAATTAAAAAATACAAACGGGCTTACAAAGCTAAAATGGTTATTGTTGATGGCAACGGACTCGGAAGTGGTTGTGTAGATGAGTTACTGAAACCATCATATGATAAAACTACTGGTGCATACCTTGGATGTTTTGACACCATAAATACAGATAACCAACCACAAGCTCCCAATGCAGATAAGTGCGTATTTGATATGAAGGCACAAGGATATCAGACAAAAATAATATCTCACTTTATAAATGCTGTAGATAGTGGCATGTTGCAAATGTTGGTGCGGAAACAACAGCAAGATTTTAATGATAAAGAAAGAGAGTTTTTTGATAAGAATGTTTTGCCATTTATGAATACAGAACTATTATTTATCGAAATATCTAATTTAAAGCTTAAAGTGATGAGTGGTAATAATCTTTCCGTAGAAAAAGTGGTAAGGAAAATAGATAAGGATAAATTTTCTGCAACGTCATATGCAATTTTTTATATAATGGAATTTTGCAATAAAGATAAAGAAGAAGAAAAATTCAGCTTCTCTTCTGCTCCAAGATGTGTATCATCTATATCATTTTAAAGAAAGGCGGTGATTATTTGCCAGAAGATACAAAATTAGAATCTCAGGACAACTCTTCTTCTGATTTTGAAGAAGATTTTAGTGTAACATTTGCAACAAAAGAAAATGTTGATGGCGAAGAAACCGTCATATTAACCTCGGAAGAAGTTGCTAATAACTGGATGCGAAAAGCATTAGAAAGTTTTGATCCATCTAATAGACAGTTTTCTGTATATCTTAATGAAGAATCATCAGTGGGGGGCACATCAACAAATTTAAAAGAGCTTAAAGAATTGTCTAGGGGTGCTCAAAGTGATCTTCGAAAAATTCTAAAAGTCAATTTGATAGTGCGTCAAGTAATAAATGAAGACGATATTATTGGTAAGGTTTACGAGGCCGTTATTTCAAATTTGAATGCCAATATACGAATATCATTTGATGATTTGCCTGCAAAATATAAAAAGAAAACTAAAGAACATGCAGAAATGTTGATAAAGCAGTTTCATAAAGAAGCTAATCTTAACCAAATTTTATCTGCGTCCATCCCAACGGTTTACATAGAAGGTAATTGTATTAAATATTTAAGATCAAAAAATGGTCATTATGTTGTAGATACATATCCATTAGGCGTCGCTATTGTAAGCGATTATTCTTTAAATGGGTTGCCCTATGTATTAATAGATATTCGCGAGCTTACGAATCGTTTGCAAAAAACAACTATTAAAGGTAAGAGAAATAGGCCACTTTTCTTTGGTAGTCTCACAGAAGAGATAAAGAATAATTATCCAGATGAGGTATATCAGGCTTATATTAATAAAGAACATTATGCAAAGCTTGATATTAGACGTACTGGATTAAATCGGTTTAATAATATGAATCGTAAATATGGATTGACGCCCGTATTTAAAGCCTTAAAGCCAAGTCTTATGTTAGATACGTTTGATAAGGCTGATGCAGTTAATGCAAAGGCTAAATCAAAAAAAATCATACATCAAATTTTGCGCAAGGAAGTTATGGGACAAACATACGAGAAAAAAGGATTGGAAGAAATGGCTTATGCACATGAAAATTTAGCCGCTGCTTGGAAAAATCCAACTGTCCTTTATACTTCTCCGCCTTGCGTAGAAAAGATTGTCTATGTAGAACCAAAAGTTGAAACTACAGACACTGATACAATCAATCAATATCGTTCTCGTGTTACGTCTGCACTTGGGATATCATTTCTAAATACCGACGGAAATCAGACCGTTAGTACCGCAAATATTTCCATAAAACAATTAATGAAAACTATAAATAAAATTGCCGAACAAGAGGAAATTATTTTATCTCGTTGGTATTCTATTATTCTTGAGGAAAATGGAATACCTTTAGAGTACTGCCCTACTCCACATATTTTGGATGCTGAACTTCTTGAATTCGATATGAGGAAAGATTTATCAGAGCTACTTTATTCTAAATTTAATTGTTCATATGAAACAGCGTATGGATTAGTTGGAATAAATGTAAAAGATGAAATAGAAAAACGCAAGAAAGAAAAAGAACTTGGATATGAGGATATATTAACCGTTCATCCAACTTCTTACAATAGCTCTGGTGACAGTAGTGATACTACGGTTGGAAGACCTTCTGGAACTACAAATGATGGAAATTCTGTAAATGATGTAAAGGTTGAATATGATCAAGATTACAACCAAACGAGGGTGACAGAATGAAATACGAATTACCAAATGGTGAAGTTATAGATTTAGGTATTTACACATTAGAGGATTGTATTCCTCTTAATGATATAGCTAATCAGAAAGAATTGGCGGAAGAATTATTTAATCAAACTGGAATTATTGTTGCAGGTATAAATAAAAAGGAGTCATAGTTTGGAAAAATATTTTTATTGTTACAGTTACCCATTAAAAGAATTTCTGGTTTCTAATGGCGAGCGTATTATACTTTCTTCCGTTCATGATAAAACGAAAAAGAAATTTTGGGTATTTAAATCAAGTAATAAAATAACAAAACTTCTTTATAAATGGAGAAATAAAAGATAAGAAATATTTAGTTTGGAAAAATAGTTTGGAGGTTTCAATGAGGCAAAAAGAGATTAATAAACTTGCAAAAGAGAATTTTGAGAACGGAATGAATAAAGCCTTACCTCATATTAAATATAGTGGCTATGTCCGTTCCGCTCAAAATATGGAATGTGAATGTAGTAAATGCGGTTATAAGTGGAAACGTTCACCAAATCAGTTTTATAGAGGTGGAAAATGGAGAGATTGTCCTAACTGCGTTAAAAATAAGAAAAATTCTAATGTTGATAATTCATTATTGAGAAATGAAATTCTAAATAAATATCCAAACATAGATATACTAACCGATACGATTAGAACTAGAAAAGATTCTATTTTGTTTGTATTTAAAAATGATGATGAAAAAATATTGTACAAAATGAATATTTCACAAATGTTAAAAGACGGGGAAAGAACATTTGTAAGATATTGGGATACAGAAATTTATAAAAAAGAATTATTTAAAATTAATCCCGATATCGAATGCATCGAAGAATTTAATCATTTTAATAACAAAATTATGCATTACTGTCAAATACATAAAATTAAGTTTCTTATTGATCCAGCCCATGCGCTAAGAGGGCATGGATGCCATCAATGCAAGTTAGATAAAATTGGGGATGCAAAGAGGAAATCAGAAGGTGAATACATTGAAGAATTGCATAAATTGCATCCTTATATTGACCTAAATGATATTTATGTCTCAGTAAATAAACCAACCTCTCACAGATGCAAGAGATGCGGATTTGAATGGAGTCCTTGTCCATTAAATTTATTAAAGGGATCTGGATGTCCGATTTGTACCGATGTTACATCGAGAGGTGAACGAATGGTAATTTCTATTTTAAACAAAAACAAGGTAAACTATGTTCCACAATTCAGATTTGATGATTGTAGAAGCAAAAAACCATTACCTTTTGATTTTTATATCCCAAATAAAAATGTTTGTATTGAATTTCAAGGAAAACAACATTATCAATGTGTTCAGTTTGGTGGAATATCCGAGGAAGAAGCAAATAAAAATCTTATTGAAAATCAAGAACGAGATTTGATTAAGTTTAATTATTGCAGAGATAACAACATACATTTGATTGTTATTCCTTATTGGGATTTTAACAATATAGAAGATATTTTAAGGAATGAAAATGTTTTATAGCAAAGGTGGTGAGAATGATAAGTGTAGAATCTAAGCCAATTAATATGATTGCTGAAATTGTTGACGTTGCGGAACATAGTACATATCTTGAGTTAACATCGAGGATTTGTTATTATGATGCGCCCAACTTAAATGGCGATATGCTTCCATATGACGACACAACTTTAGATCGTGCGCAAACATTGGTAAATATGCCTGTACAAGCTAAATACCGAGCAAATGCCAATGGTGAGGCAAGCCTTGGTGGACATGAAATGGTAAAAAAAAGAGATGGGAGTATTGAGTTCAGAACTCAATCAATTGGTACACATACATCAGTTGAAATTAAAAATGACAATGTTGTATTAAATGACGGCGAGATTAAAGAATTACCATGTTTATTTGCAACATACAGAATTTGGAAAAGATATCCAAATTATATTGCTGCTGTTAAAAGACTTTATGACAATAAAATGTTGTATGGAAGTTGGGAAATAAATACCTATAAATATGAATATGATAATGGTATTCGTAAAATTACAGATTATGAATTTTTTGCCAATACGTTATTGGGAGAAGCCAACCCACCTTCTTATGGTGCAAATGCAACTGCATTGTCTATGGCGCAGCTAGATAATCCACAGTTAATGATTGCGGAAGCACTTTCGCAAGATTTAATAGATAACAAAGATGATAAGGAGGAAAACTTACAAATGGCAAACAAAGAAAAATCTATTGTTGCTGAAGAAAAAAAAGAAGTAGTTACTCCTGCTAATACAGAACCAACTGTTTCAGAAAACACTTCCAGTGAAGTGAAAAGTGAAACAAGTGTAGAAGCAGAAAAAGAAACTACATCTGTTACTGATTTAGCACAATTAACAGATTACGATCTTAGAGTCAAAGTTACCAAAGCTTGTAGAGATAAGCTTGATAAATGGTGTTGGGTATCTTTTATGTTCCCAAACGAAAAAGAAGTTTGGTGTGAATATGAGGGTGCTGAAACAGAACTTGATTTTGTGAAGTTTACATATGAAGTGGGTGAAGATGATGCTATTACGGTATCTGAACCGGAATATGTAAAGCTTACTGTTAGTATTGCAGAAGTAAATACAAAAATTGCGACATTGGAAAAAGATGTTGAAACGGCAAAAGCAGAACTTGACATTAAAAATGATGCAATTACGAAGGCTAGTGAAAAGATTCAGGAACTGAATGTCAAAATTTCTGAACTTGAACCATTTAAAAAACAGGTTGAGGCTGAAAAGCAGAAACAAATTGAAGCTGAAATCGCTGAAGATAAAGAAAGACTAAAAGCGAAAATGCTGAAAGGTCATTTATTTACTGAGGCTGAAATCGCTGAAGATAATATTGCAAAACTTATTGAGGCAAGAGACGAATCGGCAATTAATAGTTTAATCGCTGATAAGTTTGTTGCCTCTTTTGATTCTAAGGACGAATCTCCTAAGTCGGTTGATACGGCAGGTATAGATGAAGAATCTACAAATAATGTTGCCACTGCAAGTCTTGAAACGGATGAAGAGGAAACAGATCCTCGTTCATTTATGCGAACAATTTTATTTAGTTAAAGGAGGAATTTAGTAATGATTAGAGATTTTATTATCAATGGTGCAAAAGCTCCTGATGCTATGCACAAAGCAAAAGTTGCCATGGTAACTGGTATGGCAGTTGTAAAAGAAGATTCTGAAACAGATAAATATGCAAACATTACATCCGCCGAAACTGTGGCGGATATTTTCTTTGTAGATAAAGAGCGTATTCCGACAGGAATCAATACTGCTAGAGGAGATATGTCTGATTATGATCCGGATTTTGTAAACATTGCAGCCGAGGAGATGGTTTCACTGGATAAGTATGCTCCGGGTGAGAAATTTGGAACCGATCAGTACGATACTTTATCTATTACAGAGGAAACGGAAGTTGGCACAAGAATTTCTTTCAAAGATGGTAAAGCACAGAAGGCCACACAGACAACGGTTACTTCTCCGTATGTTTTTAAAGGATTTTATAACGACAACGGACACACACTCGTACAGATTGAAGTTTCTGACACAGCTGCTGCAAACGCAGGCGAGTAAAAAAGATAGGAGGATATAATCA
>CALWNA010000026.1 GCA_944382505.1 uncultured Lachnospiraceae bacterium | reverse complement strand
TTTCTTTTTTTCATTGTTATAAAATCTCCTTGTTTTCTGATGTATTTAGCTCGCCAAAGCCTATTTACATCATACTGGGAGATTTTATTTTTTCAAACTTCATTTTTCATGTTCTATAGGAATGCTTTACATTATTCTTCAAAACCATTTAATTTTATTTAAAAAGAACTTTTATTTTTATTTATTCATAATTCATGTGCCAAATATTAACAGTACTTACAGGCATTATGTTCTTCTTCAGCGTTGAGAAATAAAATTTTTGACTCTAACATTAAATAGTAGTTTATTATAAAGAAATCGCCTTCTTCATTATTTCTCACAGTACCTAGTCAGTTCTCACAATGTCTTTCCCTGAAATAATGTACATTCTTCGTCAAATATTATGCGTCAGTAGCGGTTCAGCAATCGCTCCCTGTAGAACTGTTTCCCACGTTTTAAACTTATCACCATTTTCTTCCATCTGGCGCATGCTCTCTATGGAACAGATTTTTTAATATTCGCATTAGAGATTAAAATACATATACCAATAATACTTTTTAGTATGAAAAGTTTTTATTCCTCAACGCTATTTCTTCTTACTAAAAGTCAAATTTGTTATTTGCCTGTGCTTTTATACTCCGTTCCGTTAAAAGCATCCGAAGCTATACTTGTAATAGTTGTTGGTAAGTTGATTTTTGTCAAATTGTAACACTCTGAAAATGCACCGTTTCCAATAGACTGAACAGTATCAGGGAGAACGATCTCTTTGACATAAGTATTATTGGCAAAAGCGTAATCGGAGATTGCAGTTATTCCTGAAGGAATAATTATTTTTTCTGCCATTCCGGTATATTTTATTAAAACATTATCACAAGTATAAAGAAAATTATTATTTTCTATTCTTCCCGGAAATTGTTTTAAAACATCATCTGTATCTAAGTCCAGAGTATTAATTAATTTTACAAGTTCTCCTATCTGAATTTTTTTGTTTTTCACCGTAAAAGTGCGTATATCAAGAAAAACTTTATTAGATATGTTCTTTAAATAATGAGTATTATAACTTGTCGTGTCAATTTTTGTAACTGTATCCGGCAAGATAATAATCTTTAACTTGTCACAACAGACATACCTTTTAGAGTTCAGACTTTCACCATACAATACCGATTCTGTACAGAATGTGGTACACCCATCTTCAACCGTTACCATTGTACTCCCTGAAGGAATTCGTATAATACTCTTCTTGTCTTTTGAATATATCGAGCCATATATAGCACAATAATTCGGGTCATTCTTTGAAACCGTAAATGCATATGTATGGAAAAACTGAGCATTTTTTATCTTAAGATTTGTAGTGAATTTTACTTCAGATATGTTATCACTGCCATAAGTCAGATCCGGAAACTTTTTTCACCTTTCATGGTAAAATTGCCAGGCAATGTGATTTTAGTTAACTTTTCGCAATTGCCCAAAGCATTATATCCAATCTTTGTCACCTTTTTTGGTATTTTTAGGGATTTTATTCCTGTTCCGGCAAAAGCGTTATTTCCAATTGTTTTCACGGTACCTGCAATCGTAACTTTGCTTAAATTACTACATTTATAAAACGCTTTTGTGGGAATTGAGGTAATGCCTTTTCTGATAATAACGCTTTTTATTTTTTTGTTATTTTTAAAGGTCATCGATTTAGGCATTTTTCCCTTTCCTTTTATGATTAACGTTCCTTTTTTCAATGTGTAAGTGACCTTGGAACTACTTGTTGCAGCTGAAACTTTCTCAGGTGCTCCACAAATCACTCCCAAAATTGCCAAACATACAATAAGTACTATCCCGAATTTTTTCTTCATTTTATACCTCCTGTTATTTGATTTTTTATTTTGATATGTCCCCCCTTCAATACATTTTTACTAAAAGAATAGAACTATGCCCTATATTTAATTCGTTCTTCACTCATTCGACTTTATTTATGCAAAAATCTCCTGTCACATCTGTAACAGGAGATTTGATAACCATAAATTCAAACACGTAGCTTGTATTGCATTTTCATTAATCCCCCATTGAATCCATTCAATATTCTAAATTTAGTTTAACATGATTTTTTAAGTTTCTCAACATATTTCCATCATTTTTACCAAAATGTTCCGTTCATTTCTTTTGATATTTTTGTCGATATATGGCATATATTTTTCCGCTATATTGTAACTATCCAACCGCCAAATTTAGTCTAAATAAATACATATGGAGTTTAAGATCGAATGGATGCCTTTTTTGTACTTTCTTATGCCTCACTGCTTGCATACCGCTGCAATACCTGTAATATGCTCCACTTTCCGTACTTCTTTCCGTTCTTTGTCTTTTTGTATGCTCTTATCCTGACAGATACAGGATTTTCCGAGCCCGGCTCCGGTCTGTATTCTATTCCGTAGCCCCCTTCTCTATAGTAAACAAAGAATTCATCATCAAAGCTAAAATTCGTATTACGTATCGTCTTACGATTTTTCTTACAGGTCAGTTCCTGTACGCGATCGCCCTGTATTAACTTGATTTCATATCCATCTGCGCCTCTGACCTCCGGCCATCTCAGTACGATTCTCTCAATTCCGTCCCCGTCTCTGTCATCATAGAACGCTTCCCCGAGAGACATCTGCACGCCCCCGATTCCCTCTTTCGGGATAATCTCCGTCTTCTCAGGAAAAGCCATGATTCCTACCTCGGCTTTGTGGGACAGGATAACGCTCTTTATCTTTGTATCCCTGAACGCACCCATTCCGATTTTTATTTTATCTGGCAGCGTGATTTTCTTCAGGTCTGTTCCCTCAAACGCCGCCGTTCCGATACTTCTTAACTTTTTGTTGCTTTGAAGTTCCTCCAGGTTGTAACATCCTAAAAACGCCGCATCATCAATTTCCCTTACCTTTTTTCCCAGAGTCACTTTTCTTAATCTGGGATAAACTACGGCATTCTCCCTGATTCTTGTAATGTTATCCGGTATTTTCAAGTCCTTTTCTTTTCCGTAATACAGGTAAAGTTCCTTTCCGTCCGGGGACAGCACCATTTTATTTTTTATCTTTATCTTTTTATTGCCCTTCGCCTTTACTATTTTTTTTACATATCCTTCCCGAACCGACGCCGCCAGCGTGTCGGCATTCCCATAAAGCTTAATTTTTGTTGCGTGTGACAAGGTGCATCTCTCAAATTTTTCCATATCTCCATGGACTTCCACGTACACCTTGTTTTCAACGCGAAGAAAAGTGAATGCGTCCTCCGGTACTTTTTCCACATTCTTTCCGATTTTAAGCACTTTTGTTTTTACAATGCATCTTTCATATTTACGGGAATATATCTGATCATACGCATACATATCCCCGTGTCCGTCTATTGTCATTTCATGCTTTTCTCTGTCATATGTCCAGTATACGTTTTCACCGCATTTTCCACTGACCTTATCCGACTCCTTCGCCATTACAGTGGTCATGCTACAAACAATAAACAACAGTAAAAGAATAAACTCCGACAATAATTTTCTTTTTTTCATATCTATTTTCCTCCACTTTTTTGCATATACATTAATATTTACTATCAATTTGAGCTTTTGTAAGATAATTTTTTGTTAATGTGATTTGAGCTATTACCGGATAACTGCTAAAATATATTTCTACAACAATACCACTCTCTTTTCCATACTCTTTCAGATTCTGAAGTCGGAAGTTTCCATTGTAGAACTCTTCACTCAATGCCAGATCCGAAAAAGATATCTGCTTTGATGACGCCGGTTCGCTTACATTAATACGGTTTTTCATAATATTCTTTACGACCTCTTTTGCCGACTTGTATCTCTTGACCTTATAACTTGTGTCGTCAGTCTTATCGTCTTTGATTTTAACCCAGTCCCCATCTACCTTCTCGTAGGTTCTGTGTGCATATGCATCCGTCAATATATGCATCAACATTCCCCAGTATACATATCTGCGGGTTTTATCATTTGCACTATAACCTAAATTTTTAATCTGTTTATTTATCTGATAATCATTATTTTGAGTTATAGCATTATTTAACTCACTTTTCATATTTTTAAAGGCATACTGTGACATTCCCGCAGGTTTAGAAACTTTATTAAGATCACAATTTGTTGTCTTTATCAGATTGTTCATAAACAGGGCGCTGGCGATATAATTAAACACAACATCTTTCTTTTGATCTTTGGAAGCATGCCACCACCTGTGTTTGCTTTTATCGCTGCTGATTGTTTTAAGATAACTGTTTTGGTCGTTAATTCTTATTCCCACTTTAATAAGATTTAGCGCCTGTGTCGTATAGTTATTTCCTTTACAGTCTTTTACACCGGCTTCCTGCACGGCTTCCATATGGGCATTTTTTCCCCAACTCGCCTCTGCTTTATCAATATCCGCAAAAATTTCTATTTCATTGTCATTATCATATTTGTCTATGTATGAATTTTGATACTTATCTCCAGTGTTCTTATTATTTTCTCCTTTATCGGATTCCTGTTCAAATTCTTGGGCAAAATCATCATATATCTCACATGCATAATCCAAATCCACAATTCCATATCCGTCTTTGGTATTCCGGTTTGCCGATGCTTCTATCAGACTGCGTATAAATTCTGCAGGTTTATCTGCGTCCAGTTCCCATAAAACGCTTGCAACGCCGACCACATGAGGCACCGCCATGCTTGTTCCCGAAGACGTTATCGTTCCGTCGAGAAATGCGGTTGATGTTATGGATTCCCCCGGCGCCATTACATCTATTTTCCCGCAGGTCGAGCAGAATTCGCTCACGTCCGCACAAGTGTCTGTTGAGCCCACAGACATAACATTTTCAAACGCAGCCGGATATTCTACTTTCCCATCCGTTTCACCTCTGTTTCCGGCCGCTGCCACAATCAATATTCCATTGTTCCATGCATCATTGACTGCCTTCTCCAATGCTTTCGAATATTCGGTTGTTCCAAAACTCAAATTGATAATATCCACATCTTTTTCAATCGCAAGATAAATTGCTTCAATAATTCGACTTAATGGCGCCTGATTGCTCTGGTCAAATACTTTTATGGAATACAGCTCTGCTTTACTGTTTATCCCCCGTGTTTCTTTGTTACCGCTTTCTTTTCCGGCGATAACGCCTGCGATTGCTGTTCCGTGTCCGGTAAAATCTTCGTATAGCGGCATCATATCATCTTCTCCCGGTACCAGATTGTATCGCTCTGTCACATTTACATCATCTATAAAATTAACTCCGGAATCTATAATTGCAATTTTAATACCCTTCGCTTTTTCACTTTTTGTGTCACTGTCTGACTGTTCTGCGTTAATCATTTTCAGATTCCAGTTTTCATTATTGCTTTTCTCTTTTTGTTCCACTTTTTCCTTTCGATTTTGATTCCCTTTGGTTTCCACTTTACTTGCACTTATCGCAATGTTTTCCTCAATAGAAACAACTCCCTTTGTCTGTTCCGCTTCTTCATACTGTTTTTCGGTCAGTTCCAGAACTTTTATATTTTCATCTTGTAAGTTTGATTCATATTTTGATTCTGTCCTTGTTACTCCATTGCTAAATTCACAACTGATTTTTTCATAGACCTTTTCCGAATTCATTGTCACGATATACTCTGTTTTGTTATTTTCTTTTTTGCTCTCTGCTCTTGCAACGCCAGACACCGGACAACAAATGTTCCCCAATGACAATGACAGACATAAACCGCCTACTACCATGTTCCTCAATAAATTTTTCATGCTTTCTCCTCCTCGTATATAAATCTTCTTGCCGGGGAAAGTTTGATTGATTTGATAATTTTCGAAAGTTTTAGATAAGACCTTTTTCATTCAATATCCCCCTGTATGATACAGTCACATATTATCATATGTTCTATATTTTGTAAATATTATCCTGCTTTTCCACTTATATAAAAGTCAAGAATTTATATCTGTCATTATCAATTCATCTTGCCTTATAGCAAAAAAGAGAGGTGTCCCATTTACCTCTCTTATCAATCGTACTACAATATGTTTTTTTTAATTGTTTCTCCGACTCCCCCTTCACTGTTATCCGAACCGGTGACAAATTTTGCTGCTTTCTTCGCCTTGTCGCTTCCGTTTTTCATTGCGTAAGAATACCCGGCACATTCAAGCATTGTAATATCGTTACCCGAATCTCCGAAGGCCATTACGTTTTCAATTCCTGTTTTTAAATACTCTGCAAGCCACTTCAGCGCTCTTCCTTTATCTGCTCCTTTGGCAGTAATTTCCATATTTCCAAGATATGCCACCGAATATACCAGATTTGGAATAGTATTTAATTCTTCCCGTAACGGGGCAATACATTCTTCAGGAATATGATTTACATTAATCTTTTCAACATTTTTCCCGCGTACAATATCCCACACGCTCTCTTTTACAAACATTCTCTTTCGGTAATCTCTTAAAAAAATTTCCGGCAGTCCTTCTGCCTCTAAAAAATGGTCATAAGAGTATTTTGTAACATATGCGTGGCGATCTGCATAAATTTCGTAAATAATCGGATATTTTTCAAACGCTTTCAAGATTTTTTCCACCGCCTGAACCGGCAAATAACAGCTATAGAGAGTCCCCAATGTCTTAGCATCCATTACGACTGCACCGTTTGACAGAATCAGATAGTCGACACACCCTAACGCCGCGCACTCCCTGTCTGTCAACGAATATGTCCGTCCTGTACATACGGCAATTTTAATGTTCTTTTCCTTTGCCCGTATCAATGATTGCTTATTGAGAGAAGGGATTGTTAAATGATCATCCGCCATCAGCGTTCCGTCAACATCTGTTGCGATTAACTTAATTTCCATGTTCATCTCTCCACGTCATTCGTAACTTAAATGTTGTCTATTTCAGTATTTCTAAAACTTCCTCTTCGGTAACACACGCCATGACCTTTTCTGCCAGCGCCTTACATTCCTCAACATCACAGTCAGAGATAGTCTTTCTCGTCTTTAATACACTTGTGGCACTTACGCTGAACTCATCCAGTCCAAAGGCAAGAAGCAACGGAATCAGCTTTGGATCTGCGGCCGCCTCACCGCACATCCCTACCATAATTCCTTCTTTCTTACCGCACTCAATAATTCTCTTAATAGATCTGAGTACAGCCGGATTATAAGTTGAATAGAGATAGGCAACTTTTGCGTTTCCTCTGTCAACTGCCATTGTATATCCGGTAAGGTCATTTGTTCCAATACTAAAGAATGCCGCTTCTTTTGCAAGAATATCTGCAATCACGCATGCTGCCGGCGTCTCCATCATAACACCGATTTCGATGTTCTTGTTATATTCAACCCCCTGGGCGTCATATTCTTTCATAATGTCTGCCACCATAGCTTTTACCTGGCGCAATTCATCAATACATGTGACAAGAGGAACCATTATCTTTATTTTTCCAAATGCACTGGCTCTGACAAGCGCTCTCAACTGTGTCTCATAAATGTCTCTTCTTTTCAGACAAAAACGGATGGCTCTGAATCCAAGGAACGGATTGTCTTCTTTTTCCAATCCGAGATAAGGGATTTCCTTGTCACCGCCAATATCAATGGTTCTGATAATAACAGGCTTTCCCTTCATAGTCTCAGCAACGCTCTTATATGCTTCAAACTGTTCTTCCTCTGTCGGAAGACTGTCTCTGTCCATAAATAAGAACTCTGTTCTGAAAAGTCCGATTCCTTCTCCGTCGCATTCAACCGCTTTCTTTGCATCCTCAGGTTTTCCAATGTTGCATACAAGCTCAACTTTTGTTCCGTCTTTTGTCTCAGATGGTTGTCCGGCATAAGCTTTCAACATTGCCTTTTCTTCCTGGAATGTTTTATACATTTCTTCAAATTTTGCCACAGTCTCTTCATCCGGATTGACAATTGCTTCGCCACTTGTACCGTCAAGCACAACTGCATCGCCATTTTTAACAATGCTGCAGATATTATCAATGCTTAAAACTGCCGGAATCTCCATTGCTCTCGCAAGAATTGCCGAATGCGAGGTTCTTCCCCCGACTTCCGTGAGAATTCCTGCAATATTATCCGGATTAATGCCTGCTGTCATGGACGGCGTTAAATCTCTTGCCACTAAAACAGTGCCTGGCGGTACCTGGGATATGTCAACGTCTTCTATTCCCATTAAAATTTTCAACATTCTTGTTTTTATGTCTCTGAAATCTGTCGCTCTCTGCTGAAGAAGTTCGTCCGGTATCTGGGAGAACATCTCTGCCGTCTGTTCAAGAACCTGGTCCACAGCCATTTCCGCTGTAATTTTTTCACTGATAACAAGGGCGGAAATCTGCTCTTCAATCATCGGATCCTGAAGCATTTGAATATGTCCTCTTAAAATATCGGCGTCTTTTTTTCCAACAGTTTCATCCATCCTGTCAGCCATGTTATTTGTGTCTGTCACAAACTTTTCGATGGCATTCTGCAATCTGGCGATTTCGGCATCCGTATCCGTCACCGTTTTTGTTTCCACATTTATTTCATGTTCTTCTATTAAAACAACCTTTCCGATTCCAATACCTTCAGAACCTGCAATACCTTTGTACATATTAATTACCTCTTACTCTCCAAAATTCTGGCTTATAAGTTCTTCTATTTTTGCCATTGCGGCTTCTTCATCTGCTCCGTCACACTCAAATGTAACTTCCGCACCGCATTTAATACATGCTGAAATAATGTTGATAAGACTCTTTGCATTAATTCTCTTATCTCCAAACACTATTGTAACTTCACAGGCAAACTTGCCCATTTCTTTTGCTACAACTCCTGCCGGTCTCATGTGTAATCCTTCTGCGTTATTGATTGTTAATGTTTTACTTACCATTTTTTAATCCTCCTAAATAAAATTTATTCTTTTATTTTCCAGTTGTCTTTTAACAACTTTCATTTTCATTTTGTCTATTGACGCAACATATCAATCATCCTTTCCACGATGGCATCCGCCTGGCGGATAGCCGTGGTGATACTGATATTAACCTTCTCCATTTTGTCAAAGCGGTCAATGTTTTGAATTGGTATGTCTGTAGTCAGAATCGCAGCATCTGCTGTTAAAACATCCTTCTGCGTTATTCTGTTTTCAATCCCAAGGATACCCTGGGTTTCAATCTTACATTCAATCCCTGCTCTTTTGCATGCCTGTCGAATGGCCTCTGCCGCCATATATGTTTGCGCCACCCCGGATGGACATGCCGTAACCGCCAAAAACTTCACAATAAATTTCTCTCTTTCTTTTTGTATTATTAAACAACACCGATTAACTGAATGACTTCTTCGGCTGTTTTGGCATTTGCGAGACTTTCCCTAAAATCATCATGCAAAATTTTTCTAAACAGGCTTGCAAGAATTTCAAGATGCCTGTTTCCTTCTCCCGGTGCCGGAACGCCGATTTGAAAAACCATATTAATCTCTTCGGAATCATCCCATTGAATTTTATTTTTCAGTCGAACAAAAGCAAGTGATGGTGTTTTGACATGCACTGACTTGGCATGCGGCGTGGCAATAGAGAATCCCACTGCCGTACTTGACTGTTTCTCCCGTTTCATGACATCCGCAATATAACCCTCTTTGTCAAAAATCCTGTCATCTTTATACATTATGTCAGTAATCATACTGATAACATCTTGTGCACTTTCTGCTTCAGCATCAAACATAACAAGTTTATTGCTGATAATATCTTT
>CALWNA010000025.1 GCA_944382505.1 uncultured Lachnospiraceae bacterium | reverse complement strand
GGAAGTCTGTAAACCTATCTTATCGTAGTAATCCTGCATTGCAGCAGAGGAAACGGAAGAAAAAGTGGATATACTGTTATATCCGAATCTTGCTCCGTCATTTCTTGTGGAGTGAGAAGCAGTTTCAGAACGGAAGAAATTAACACCTTCGCTTTCCGCTTTTTCCTGTGCAGTCTGATTTAATTTTTCGTATGTGTCTACACTTTCATAATATCCCAAACGTGAGGATGTGCTTGCCAGACCCGTAACATTCATATTTAATGTCAGTTCGCAGAAAACAATCAGAACCATAAGATAAGAAAGGAACCATTTCATGTCTGTATGTTTTCTGTATAACATGATAAGTATTGTGTATATAGCAATAAATATCATACTAAAGTAGACAATTTTTGTCATATCAGTGTCAACCACAAGGTCACTGAAAAATTCGGCATCCTTGAATATTTCCTGAAGTATCATGATAAGTCCCAGAGAAGCACCGGCAGTTCCGATGATTTGGGATGCTTTATATTCTCTGATATACAGAAAAGCTTCGTAAGCCATTGTTACAATCAGGAAAATATACAAAAATGATTCGCGGCAAGGAAGACTGTTTGGAAAATGTAATCCATGCCAGATATAGTTTGGTATATTAAAGTTAAAACTTAATAGCATTATTACAGCAATTACAGTTTTTCCCACACGCTCTTTTTTACTGATATGTTTACACATCCAAAATAATGGGATAAGAATAAACACTGCAACAGTACAGTAAATGTTTGGATCATGAGGATATTTCAGGTCTGCCACCGGTATGCAGATTAATGATCGGAAGATCATGTAAAGAATAGAAAAATATTCCTCGATTGCAGTGGGAAAAGTGGAATCAGCAGATTTTGTTGTGAGCAAATTAAAATATTCCGGAAGAATAACGCATGCTGCAAGACCACCGCCAAGCAATGAATAAATTACGTAATCTTTCAATATTAAAAGTCTTGCTTTAATTTTTCCTAAATCAGAATCAATGTCAGATACACAGATAAGGTAAACAAAATAAATTACGCTGTAAATGCAGAGCATGATGCCGATATAATAGTTCGAAAAAATGCCAAGAGCAAGAGCAATGCAGTACATCTTACATTTCCGTTCCTTTACAAGACGGTCGAGACCAAGAATGATAAATGGGAGAAGCCACATGCAGTCAAGCCACATAATATTCCAACTGAAAGCAGCAAAATAAGCTGACAACGCATAGACCATGCCGAATACTACGGTTGCAATATTCTTTTTGCCAAATCTTTTCGTCAAATAATAGGTCGTGGAAAAACCGGCAAGCCCCATCTTAAGAACAATAAAGAAACTTACAATATCTGCCATATTACCCGGCCATATGATTGTAAGCAAATTAAGCGGACTGGCAAGGTAATATGCAGCGATAGCAATGAAGTTCATTCCTGTGCCAATTTCCCATGTATAAAAAAGACTGCCTCCACTTCTTAACTTGTCCTGTAATATTTGTAAATACGGCGTGTACTGATGATAGCAGTCACTTCTTAAGTACATTTGATCTCCAAATGGGAAAACATCTTTAAAATAGTAAACGAGTATCATTGAAAGTACAGGAAGAATAAACGCTAAAAAATAGAGTTTATTATCGTCGCACCATTTGCCAAAAGAAAACTTTGTATTGACTTTATTTGTTTTCATTTTTGGTCCCCTTTCTTTCTTTAAAAATAAATAATTTGCTAAATATATAATTGAGAATTACAGTGAAAACCATTGCAATTAATTTTGCAACCTGATTTGCCAACTGATCATTTCCGTAGAACAATTGTGAGACAAGTAAAATAATCTCGCTGATTGCTAATGTCAGCAGACGTGCATAGGTAAATTTGCAAAACTCCCGAAAAATCTCAGCAATACCATTTGTTTTACTTCGAAAAACCCATAATTTATTCGTGACATATGCAAATAAGATTGCACAGCCGGAGGATATGATATTTGTTATGAGGGAATTCATTTTTGCTGCGTTTAAAATTGTAAAAATCACATAATCAACAACAGAAGTTCCAATTCCAAAGAAAATATATGAAATCATCTCATAACTAATCAGCCCATAAATCAGTTTCTGCATTTTCTCGTTTTTAAAATGTCTTAATAGAAAAGTCCTAAATTTTATAATTAAATTTCTCATGTCAAAAACCTGAATCCCCTGTTGTTATTTAGAATTTTTTATATTGGAATCTTGAATAATATAAATTGGTCTGTCTTTTGCTTCCAGATATATATTGGCAATATATTCACCAAGTATACCCAAAGACAACTCGATAATACCTCCAAGAAACAGAACAGTTATCATCAGTGAGGCATATCCGGACACGTCGATTCCAAAGGCCAGTTTTCTGACGAGTGTAATTACAATCATTATAAATGTGAGAAAAGAAATAAATAATCCGGAACAGGTCAGAAAACGCAGTGGGGCAATGGAGAAAGAAGTGATGCCGGTAATGGCATATTTAAATAATTTCTTAAAACTCCATTTTGTTTCTCCGGCCGGCCGTTCCACGTTTTCATATGGAATCCAACTTGTGTTAAAACCAACCCATTCAAAAATTCCTTTTGAGAATCTCTGCACTTCGGATAAACGGACAATATTGTCGATCATTTGTCTGCTCATAATTCTAAAGTCAACAGCGTTTTGAACAAGATGGACGTCCGTGAAACGGTTGCTTAATTTGTAGTACAGGGACGAAAAAGCCCCTTTTATTTTTGACTCACCTTTACGGCTTGTGCGCATTGCGGCACAACAGTCATATCCTTTCTCGATTTCTTCGAGCATTTTGGGAACAAGGGCAGGCGGGTGCTGGAGATCAGCATCCATAACAATTACATAATCAGCTGTGCTGTTACAGAGACCTGCATACATGGCAGCTTCCTTTCCAAAGTTTCGCGAGAAAGAAATGTACTTAACATTTTTATTTTCTTCCCCTAATTTTTTTAAGATTCGGTGCGTTGTATCTTTACTTCCGTCATTGACAAAGATGTAAGTAAAATCATACCCTTCGATTGTTTTGTAAATTTTTTCTGATTCATTATAAAACATTTCCAGCATGGCTTCCTCATTGTAACAAGGAACCACAATATCTATCGTTTTCATCCAAGCCTCCAATTAAGTGGGCGCAAAAGACCCTAGAATGAATTTATTTTACTATAAAATGGGAAAAGTGTAAATAGAATAGTGAAGAAGTAAAAGTTTGATATATTCGTATCAGAATATGGAAAATCTGTTCTCACAAAAACTTCCTCCAAAGCAGCAGCTTTTAAAATTTATCTGCTTTCTTTGGAGGAAGTTATCTTTTTTGATTCTTTAATGAAAATCTCCGCAGGTTTGTTGCGGGTTTTAATATTATTTATTCATTTCTGCCATTTTCATTGCTCTTACTTTTTCCGGAAGACCGAACAATGTGATAAAGCCTTCGGCATCATGGTGATCATATAAGTCACCGGTGGTAAAAGATGCCAGGGACTCGCTGTATAATGAGTATGGCGATGTTGTTCCGGCTTTAATAATGTTACCTTTGTAAAGTTTAAATTTCACTTCGCCTGTTACATATTTCTGAGTGGATTCGACAAAGGCCTGAATTGCTTCGCGAAGTGGTGTGAACCATTTTCCTTCATAAACAATCTGAGCGAATTTATTTCCCATATTTTTCTTGACTTCCATCGTGGCACGGTCGAGAACTAATTCTTCGAGCTGATTATGTGCTTCCATAAGAATGGTTCCGCCGGGTGTCTCATAAACACCGCGGGACTTCATGCCAACAACACGGTTTTCAACGATGTCAACGATACCAATACCGTGTTTTCCGCCAAGTTCATTTAACTTTCGGATAATGTCAGAAACTTTCATTTTTTCCCCGTTAACGGATGTCGGAACCCCTTTTTCAAATGTCATTGTCACATATTCACTTTCATCAGGAGCCTTTTCAGGAGACACACCTAATACTAAAAGATGGTCGTAATCCGGCTCGTTGGCAGGGTCCTCTAATTCGAGACCTTCATGACTGATGTGCCATAAATTACGGTCACGGCTATAACTTTGGTCAACTGAGAATGGAAGGTCAATGCCATGTGCCTTGCAGTATTCAATTTCAGACTCACGGGAATCCATCGTCCACTTGTCATCTCTCCAGGCAGCAATAATCTTAAGGTCCGGAGCCAATGCTTTAATACCAAGTTCAAAACGAATCTGGTCATTCCCCTTACCGGTAGCACCGTGGCAAATAGCGGTAGCCCCTTCTTTTCTCGCAATTTCAACTAATTTGGCAGCGATACCCGGTCTTGCCATGGAAGTACCAAGTAAATATTTATTTTCATAAACTGCACCTGCCTGTACACAAGGAACAATATAGTTATCACAAAAGTCATCTGTAATATCTTCTATATATAATTTAGAAGCTCCGGAGTATTTTGCTCTTTCCTCAAGACCATCTAACTCTTCTCCTTGTCCGCAGTCCACGCAGCAACAAATAACATCATAATCATAATTTTCTTTTAACCAAGGGATGATAGCTGTTGTATCCAGTCCGCCTGAATAAGCTAAAATAACTTTTTCCTTTGCCATTTTAAAATCCTCCATTTATAATAATTCTTTTTTATGAAAACAACGCTTACAAAGCGTTGTGCAGACGAAATATGTATAAACTGATAAAAGTTCGTACTGACAGTTGCTACTATACAACAGATATGCATAAAATGCAACCAAAAAATGAAAAGACATGAATTTTATGCATAAATATTGCATAATATACAAAAAAGATGTATATTAGTGTGGACAATAAAGAAAAATATTGTTTTTTAATAAGGAAAATACTACAATAAAATACAGCTTAACAAAAGGATGACAGACATATGGAGTGTACTGTATATTCCAATATAAATAATAACGAAGAGAGGTATAACTATGATTAAGGTTGGTATTATTGGTTCCACAGGTTATGCAGGAGCTGAAATTGTAAGACTTATCCAACAGCATCCACAGGCGGAGGTCGTGTGGTATGGTTCAAGAAGTTATGTGGAACAGAGATATGCTGACGTATTTAAAAATATGTTTCAGATTGTGAATGAGAAATGTATGGATGATAATATGGAAGAACTGGCAGAGGCAGTCGACGTCATATTCACGGCAACACCGCAGGGATTATGTGGTTCTCTGGTCAATGAAGATATTTTAAAAAAAGTAAAGATTATAGATTTGAGCGCGGACTTTCGAATAAAAGATGTAGCGACATATGAAAAATGGTATGGAATAAAACATCAGAGCCCGCAGTTTATAGAGGAAGCGGTTTACGGACTCTGTGAAGTGAACAGAGAACATATTAAAGCTGCAAGGCTGATTGCAAATCCGGGCTGTTTTCCTACCTGCAGTATTCTTTCTATATATCCGATGGTAAAGGAAGGTCTGTTGGACCCAAAATCCATTATCATTGATGCCAAATCAGGTACATCCGGCGCAGGGCGGGGAGCAAAAGTAAATAACCTTTTTTGTGAAGTGAATGAGAACTGTAAAGCTTATGGCGTCACTACCCACAGGCATACACCGGAGATTGAAGAACAATTGCGTTATGCGGCAGGAGAAGATGTGATAATTAATTTTACACCCCATCTTATTCCAATGCAGAGAGGGATACTCGCCACATCCTATGCAACAATGAAAAAACAAATGTCATATGATGAAGTTAAGGCAGTATATGATAAGTATTATGACAGGGAATATTTTGTCAGGGTTCTTGAAAACAGTGAGCCTCCTGAAACAAGATGGGTGGAAGGCAGTAACTTTGTGGATGTAAGTTTTAAGATAGATGAGAGAACCGGCAGAATCGTAATGATGGGAGCTATGGACAATCTTGTAAAAGGAGCGGCAGGCCAGGCAGTACAAAACATGAATATTATGTTCGGATTGGAGGAAAGCACAGGTCTGCAACAGGTTCCAATGTTTCCGTAGAACCGAAAAATAAGAAGGAAAGAGAGTAAAGCAGAATCAGGATAAATTATGGAAAGGAAAACGTTATGAAGAAAATAGACGGCGGTGTAACTGCACCAAAAGGTTTTTCGGCAATGGGTGTTCATGCCGGCATAAAAAAAGATAGAAAAGATATGGCAATGATTTACAGCAGTGTTCCCTGTGTTGCGGCGGGTACATTTACTACAAATCAGGTGAAAGCCGCACCGGTCCGGTGGGATCAGAAAATGATTTATGAAAATCAATTTTCCCAGGCGGTTATCTGCAACAGTGGTGTGGCGAATGCATGTACC
>CALWNA010000024.1 GCA_944382505.1 uncultured Lachnospiraceae bacterium | reverse complement strand
GGATTCCGCAATTTTAAGAATTTCCGGAACAGAATACTCCTTGCCACGAAATAAAGAAACACATTTGTGGACAATGATCCACAAATGTGTTGTAAACTTAAGTTACCCCCACTCTTGACAAAGAGCCATTAAAATTCCCAAAATATCTTATATTTTATTATTGATATAATTATGGTTTTTCATCCCGTTTCTAATACTTTTGCATGAATAAAGGAACAAATCCGGCGAAATCTCTGCGAATCCACCGGATTATTCCTTTTTTATTTACATATGCTCTGATTTATTATCTTTTTATTATTTATTTGCAGTTGCTGCTTTGATTGCTTCTGTCAACTGTGGAACAATCTTGTTTAAATCTCCCACAATACCGTAATCAGCTACATCAAAGATTGGCGCATCTTCATCTTTATTGATTGCAATAATCATGTCGGATTCTTCCATACCAGCTACGTGCTGAATAGCACCTGAAATACCGATTGCAAAATAAACCTGTGGTCTTACTGTTTTGCCTGTCTGACCTACCTGTAAGTCTTTTGGCATCCAACCATTATCTACAACAGCTCTGGAACACGAAACTGTTCCGCCAATTGCATCTGCAAGATCCTGTAAAATCTTGAAGTTTTCTGCCGAACCGACTCCACGTCCGCCGGACACTAAAATTTTGGCATCCATAATGTCAGCCACGTCGGAAACTGCTTTCACAATATCCAGAATTTCAACATACTTGTTATTCTTTTCAAATCCAGGGTTAAATTCTACGATTTCAGCCTTTCTTCCCGGTACCGGAGTGTTCTTCTGCATAACACCGGCACGAACTGTAGCCATCTGAGGGCGGTTATCCGGACATGCGATTGTTGCGATTGTGTTACCACCAAATGCCGGACGTGTCATAAGCAACTGATTATGCTTCTGCTCTTTTCCCGGAACAGCAACAAGTGGGAAATCTCCAATTTCAAGCTTTGTACAATCCGCCGTAAGGCCTGTAGCTACTCTTGCTGAAACGGTCGGTCCCAAATCTCTACCGATTGCCGTGGCACCAACCAACATGATTTCCGGCTTAAATTCTTCAATAACTGCCGCTAAAGCATGTGCATATGGCTCTGTCATATATGTCTTAAGTGCAGGATCATCAACAACAATTACTCTGTCAGCGCCATATTCGGCCAACTGATCGGCTAATCCCTTCACATCAGACCCCAAAAGTACCGCTGTAACTGTCTTTTCTTCTAAATTGGCTGCAAGTCTTCCTGCTTCACCAAGTAATTCAAAAGCGATTCCGCTTAATTCGTTATCTACCTGCTGAGCGAAGACAAATACGCCTTTATAATCTTCTAAATTAATATTCTGCATGATTAAAATCTCCTCTCTACTAAATAACGTGCTTTGTCAATAATTTGTCCATAATATAATCAACGGATTCTTCAGGGCTCTCAAAAACAACCTTTTCACCGGCTCCCTTACGTACTTTATCCGATGCTTTTGCAATCTTTGTCGGTGAACCATTTAAACCAAGGTCTCCGTCTAATACGTCAATAAGATCTGCTCGTGTGTATGTTGTAATTTCAGCTTCACAGGCGTCAAAGATTCCGCCCGGAGTCATGTATCTAGGCTCGTTTAATTCTGAAAGTGCCGTGATTAAGCAAGGTGTCTGAGCTTTAATTATGTGATATCTGTCTTCATACTGTCTCTGTACAATAACTGCATCGCCATCAAGCTTAATGTCTTCTGCATATGAAATTACAGGAATTCCCAAATGTTCGGCTATCTGTGGTCCAACCTGCGCTGTGTCACCGTCAATCGCCTGACGTCCTGTAATGATAATATCGTAATCAAGGTTTCTGATAGCGCCGGCTATTGTTGTAGACGTAGCCCAAGTATCAGCTCCACCCAAAACTCTGTCTGTTACTAAAATACCTTTATCAGCGCCCATAGCGATAGCTTCACGAAGAACTGCTGCTGCTTTTGGAAGTCCCATTGTAAGAACTGTAACTTCTGCGCCGTATTCATCTTTTAACCTAAGAGCTGCTTCAAGACCTGCCTTGTCATCAGGATTCATAATTGCAAGCATTGCGGCTCTGTTTAATGTACCGTCCGGATTGAACTCTACGCCACCCTTTGTATCAGGTACCTGTTTAATACAAACTATAACTTTCATTCTATCTAGTACCTCCAAATTACTTTAATAAGTTCGCCGAGATTACCATTCTCTGAACTTCTGATGTACCTTCATAGATTTCTGTAATCTTGGCATCTCTCATCATACGTTCAACATCGTACTCTCTAATATAACCATAACCACCGTGTAACTGAACTGCCTTTGTTGTAACTTCCATTGCAACTTCTGCGGCACAAAGTTTTGCCTGAGCGGCTTCTACAGAATAAGCAGTCTTACCATCTAACTGGTACTGGCTTTTCTTCATGGCAGCCTTATAAACTAAAAGCTTTGCTGCTTCAACCTTTGTAGCCATATCTGCCAACTGGAACTGTGTATTCTGGAACTGTCCGATTGTTCTGCCAAACTGCTTTCTCTCTTTAACATACTCAATCGTTCTCTCCAATGCGCCTTCAGCAAGGCCCAAAGCCTGTGCCGCAATACCAATACGTCCACCATCCAGTGTATGCATTGCGATATTGAAACCTTTTCCTTTCTTGCCAAGTAAGTTCTCGGCCGGAATTCTGCAGTCTTCAAAAATCAATTCATATGTTGAAGAACCTCTGATACCCATTTTCTTTTCTTTCGTACCAAATGTAAATCCCGGTGTTCCTTTTTCAACGATAAATGCGGAAATTTCTTTCTGCATTCTGCCACGCTTTTCAATCTTTCCTGTCACAGCAATAATAATGTAAACGTCAGCTTCCTTACCATTTGTAATAAAGCACTTGGAACCATTCAGTACCCATTCGTTTGTAGCCTCATCAAGTACAGCCTTTGTCTGCTGTCCCTGTGCATCTGTACCGGCGCCCGGCTCTGTAAGACCAAATGCACCAAGTTTTTTACCGGAAGCAAGATCCGGCAAATACTTCGCCTTCTGTTCCGGTGTTCCATATGTCTGGATTGGGTCAACACAAAGTGATGTATGTGCTGATACAATAACACCTGTCGTGCCACAAACCTTTGACAATTCTTCAACGCACATAGCGTATGTAAGAATATCGCATCCCTGTCCGCCATATTCCTTAGGAACCGGAATTCCCATAAAACCATACTTTGCCATCTTGTCAACTGTCTCTCTAGGGAATTTTTCTGTCTCATCTGTTTCCTGAGCGAGAGGTTTTACTTCATTTTCGGCAAATTCTCTGAAAAGGCTCTGAGCCATTTCATGCTTTTCACTTAATGTAAAATCCATCTGATTTATTCCTCCATTATAAAATCTTGTTTAGAACTTTCTCCTAAATTTGCGTTTATTGCGTTATCTATTTTGTATAATCATAGAAACCTTTTCCGGTCTTTCTTCCAAGCTTGCCGGCACGTACCATCTTTCTTAAAAGCACATGTGGACGATATTTGGAATCGCCTGTTTCATTGTAAAGTACTTCCATAATTGCAAGCACAATATCAAGACCAACCAAATCGCCAAGAGCTAAAGGTCCCATTGGATGAGAAGCACCAAGTTTCATAGCTGTATCAATATCTTCTACGGAAGCGATTCCGTCAGCATAAATTCCGATGGCTTCATTAATCATTGGGATTAAGATTCTGTTGACAACAAATCCCGGAGCTTCTTTCACTTCTACCGGAGTCTTTCCGATTTCAGTTGCAATCGCTTTGATCTGTTCCACTAATTCTACCGGTGTATTTTCCCCTGCAATAACTTCTACCAACTTCATTCTGTCAGCCGGATTAAAGAAATGCATACCAATCATAGGTCTGTCAAGTTCTGCACCGATTTCTGTAATGGATAATGAAGATGTGTTTGTAGCAAAAATACATTCCGGTTTTACAATATCCTGTAATTCCTTAAATGTCTGCTTTTTCAGCTCCATGTTTTCCGGAGCCACTTCAATTACAAGGTCACAATCTGTACAAATATCTTTAAGACCTGTTGTAATCTTTCCTAAAATTTCAGTACCTTTTTCTGCTGTAATTTTTTCTTTGCCAACAAGAAAATTAATATTCTTTTCAATCTTTGCCTTTCCTCTGTCAGCAAACTCCTGTTTGATATCGCAAAGACATACTTCATAACCATCTGTCATTGCGAAAGCCTGTGCAATACCGGAACCCATTGTTCCTGCACCAATAATTCCTACCTTCATTTTTTTTCCTCCAAAAAATTTATTTAGTTAAGAGCAAATAATGGACAGTAAAAGATTCTTTTCTCTCCACACCACTCTCTTAAATTCTGTTTGGTCAAAAGTAAAGCATTGCCGTTGCCCGCCTTACACTTTACTGTTCCGTCTCCACTTTCTAAAACTGCTTAGCAGTTTTTAAATGGTACTACCTTAAGTTTCTTTTCTTTATCTTTCTCAAGAAAATTACCCATACCGGCTTTCTGATCTTTTGTCTCAAAGCAGCTTCCAAATAATTTTTCTTCTATAGCAATAGCTGCATCCATGTCAACATCCAGGCCTTCATTGATTGCCTGCTTGCATGCTCTGACTGCGATTGGTGCATTCTTGGCAATACCGGAAGCCATCTTTTTTGCCGCATCCATCAGTTCATCCTGAGGATAAACAGCATTTACGAGACCGATTCTCAATGCCTCATCCGCCTTAATATTTCTTGCTGTATAAATCATCTGTTTCGCCATGCCGGGTCCTACAATTCTTGCAAGTCTCTGTGTTCCGCCAAATCCGGGCGTGATTCCAAGACCCACTTCCGGCTGACCGAAAACTGCATTGTCAGAACAAATCCTGATATCACAGCTCATTGAAATTTCGCATCCGCCACCCAAAGCAAAACCATTCACTGCCGCAATCACCGGAATCGGTAATGTTTCAAGCTTTCTGAATACATCATTTCCCTTTTTGCCAAACGCTTCTCCTTCAGCTTTTGTCAATGTTGACATTTCTCCGATGTCAGCACCGGCAACAAAGGACTTATCTCCTGCACCTGTCAGAATTAATGCTCTTGTTTCATTTACATCAACACTGTCAATTGCAGCATTCAGCTCGTCAAGCACCTGGCTGTTTAAGGCGTTCAGTGCCTTCGGGCGGTTGATTGTAAGGATTCCAACAAATCCTTCCTGTTCATAAGTAATGAATTCCATAAGTATCTCCTTATTCCTTTAAACTCACTTTTGAGCTGATAGGACTCCCCACCAGCTCAAATCAATTTTTATGTTAATTCTTAGTCACGTTCAACGATTGTAGTACAGCCCATACCACCGCCGATACACAGTGTGGCAAGACCTTTCTTAGCGTCTCTCTTCTGCATTTCGTGAAGTAATGTAACAAGGATACGGCATCCTGAAGCGCCAACCGGATGACCCAGTGCAATTGCTCCGCCGTTAACATTCACTTTACTCATGTCAAACTTGAGATCTCTTGCAACAGCTACTGACTGTGCTGCAAATGCTTCATTTGCTTCGATTAAATCCATATTATCAATGGTCATATTGACTTTTGCCAATGCTTTCTTTGTGGAAGCAACAGGTCCAACACCCATGATTGATGGGTCAACGCCACCAAGTGCTCCTGTAACAAATGTAGCCATTGGTGTAACGCCTAATTCTTTTGCTTTTTCTTCACTCATAACAACAACGGCTGCTGCGCCATCATTGATACCGGAAGCATTTCCTGCTGTAACCACTCCATCCGGCTTTCCGGAGCAGCATCTTAATTTTGAAAGTGACTCTGCTGTTGTTCCGGCTCTCGGGCCTTCATCTGTGTCTACGATAATTGTCTGCTTTCTTGTTTTCACTTCCACAGGTACAATTTCATCCTTAAACTTGCCTTCTGCCATAGCTTTTTCGCACTTCTGCTGTGAATCAGCAGCGAAAGCATCTAATTCTTCTCTTGTAAGTCCCCACTGTTCTGCTACATTTTCAGCTGTAATCATCATGTGGTAATTGTTAAAAGCATCTGTCAACGCATCTTTGATCATTGTATCAACGAGTGTTCCGTTGTTCATTCTATAACCAAATCTTGCATTTGGCAAAGCATATGGAGCCATTGACATATTTTCCATACCACCTGCAACAACAATGTCTGCATCTCCTGCCTGAATCATCTGAGCAGCCATATTAACACAGTTCAGACCGGAACCACAAACTACGTTAATGGTAACAGCCGGTGTCTCAATAGGAAGTCCTGCCTTAATGGATGCCTGACGTGCAACGTTCTGTCCCAAACCTGCCTGGATAACACAACCCATATATACATGGTCAACCTGTTCAGCCGGAACACCTGCTCTCTTAAGAGCTTCCTTAATAACGATAGCGCCTAATTCCGGAGCCGGTGTTGTACTTAAAGCTCCGCCCATCTTACCGATTGCTGTACGACATGCGCCTGCAATTACTACTTTTTTTGACATAATATAATCCTCCATAAAAATTTAAAAAATTTATAATTTTACTTATTCATGCAAACATATTGTTTTGTACGCCCACACATCTAGATAATAACATTATTAGTTTTTAACCGCAACAAGATTATGGTGTATATTTTGTGAAAACAGTTCTGCCATGACACAAAAACAAAATACAAAAAACTATTTACAGTTTTTTAATGTTTTGCATTATGTAGTAAACCTCCACACCAAAAATTGTTTTGTAATTTCCTGCTGACGGCTAAACTGTACGATAACGCAGTTATTTCAATGAAATCACCAAGATTGTTATAATTTTAACAAATTATATTTCCTTTGTCTAGTAAAATATAAGAAAAATTGGCGAAAATCCGCCAATTTTTTTATTCTCTTTATATTCCGGCACCGCCTTCGCTATTTTCAGTCGTATATCTTTCCCGTCCCAGACACAGGCAAACATACAGTTCCGTATTTGTCAGTTGTATATAAGGAGCAACATACAGCAGATTTAATATTCCGCATGTAAATATAGAAAGTATCCCCCATCCGATAAACGACAAATCCAA
>CALWNA010000023.1 GCA_944382505.1 uncultured Lachnospiraceae bacterium | reverse complement strand
ATTTTATGAGTACGGACATAGATAACACCACCAGTATATTTCCTAAAGAATATGCAGAAATCTCCACGCAGATGGTTGAGATAAAAGCTACCATGCAAAGGCATGAACAAATTCTAAAAGAAGAAGCCACAAGAAAAAATGATTTAATAGCATACCTAGCACATGATTTAAAAACCCCCCTTACTTCTGTCATAGGTTATTTAAGCCTTTTAGATGAAGCTCCCGATATGCCTATGCAGCAACGGGCAAAATATGTCCATATCACTTTGGATAAAGCCCACCGTTTAGAAAGCCTTATCAATGAATTTTTTGAAATTACAAGGTACAATTTGCAGCAAATCGAGATAGAAAAAGAACCGATTGACTTATATTATATGCTTGTACAAATGACAGACGAATTTTATCCATTGCTGCAAAAGCATGGGAATAGTACGGAATTGAATGTAGACGAAAACACTACTATATATGGTGACGCAGTAAAGTTAGCGCGGGTATTTAACAATATCCTTAAAAATGCGATTGCATACAGTTACCCGGATTCAATCATCAAGATTTGGACGGAACAGAATGATACTGCTATAAATATTTATTTCCAAAATAAAGGAAAAACCATACCGCCCCATAAACTGGATTCTATTTTTGAAAAATTCTTCCGCTTAGATGAAGCACGCACAACAAACACAGGCGGCGCGGGATTGGGTCTTGCGATTGCAAAAGAAATTGTCACCTTACATGGTGGTTCTATATCCGCTGATAGCAAAAATGAAAATATCACTTTTTGCGTATCGCTTCCTTTGCACGATTAGTAAATCATCAATATTTCCTTAGCTTTTTCTTAGGATTTAAACAACCTAATATTAAAGTACAGAAAGCTCCTGTTCGGTAGACTAAATACTGAACAGGAGCTTTTTCTGTTACTTCACCACGGAAGGAATGACATATATGGACGATACCAGAAGAAATGATAGATTGCGTCAAGATTACAGACGGAAACGGCGAAAACGCCGGAAAAAGCGTGTTCTCCCGAAAGTTATTTTTTTGATAGCCGCTATAACTGTTATGTGCTACTTCGGCATTAGAATAATTGTTCCGTTTTTTTCAAATGATTTGGGGACATCAACAGAGTTACAAACAAATTCAGAAAACAGCCATAGCGAAACCGGGGAATCTGAAAATAATGTTCTCCCGGAAATCAACGTCGATTTGGAACATCTATATAGTCCATATGCAATATTGGTTGAATTGGATTCTGGAAATGTTCTTGCGGAGCATAACAGCGAGGATAAAATTTATCCTGCTTCTCTGACAAAAATTATGACGGCCGTGTTAGCGATTGAAAATACAGATGATTTAAGCCAGACCGTCACATTGCCATATGACATTTTTGAGCCGCTATATGAGGAAAATGCTTCAATGGCCGGATTTCAACCCGGCGAGGAAGCTACTCTAAAAGATTTGCTTTATGGCATTTTGCTTCCTTCCGGAGCCGAGTGCTGTATGGCGTTCGCTGATAGGATTGCTGGTTCGGAAGAAGCATTTGTCGATATGATGAACGAAAAAGCAGCAGAAATAGGAATGAGTAATACTCATTTTTGTAATGCAACCGGGTTACACAATCCAGACCATTATTCTACCGTAAAAGATATTTCTGTTCTTTTGAAATATGCTTTGCAATACGAAGATTTTCGACAGGCATTTTCGAGCAGCCGTTACAGTACCCGCCCCACTAACCAACACCCGGACGGCTTCACTTTTCGCAGTACCATGTTTAAGTATATGGAAAGTACCGAAGTTGTCGGCGGCGAAATTATAGGCGGTAAAACTGGATATACAGAAGAAGCCGGATTGTGCCTTGCAAGTCTGGCAGATGTAGACGGCAAAGAATATATCCTTGTAACAGCTAAAGCAAATGGAACACATCAAACTGAACAATTCCACATTTTGGACGCAATCAATGTTTATAGCCAAATTGGGGAATTAAATATTACAAACTAAAGGAGGAACTAAAATGGATAACTTTGATAAGAAGGTACAAGAAACCTTAAAACAGTTGGCAGAAGGAGTAAATCCGTCCCCGCAGGTGGAGCAGCGAATCCATGATGAAATATTATCACGCTGCCCGGAATTAAGAAAACAGATTGCAATACTCTTTGGTGGGTGTTCGCCGGAATATAGCGTGTCGCTTCAATCGGCTTATTCTGTTATCACACATATTGACAGAAAAAAATACACACCTGTTTTGATAGGAATATCAAATGCCGGGGATTGGTTCAAATATGCCGGGGAAATTGAAAAAATTCCTGCTGATACATGGTGCAATGAAAAAGACTGTATTCCGGTTGTCGTATCTCCGAACCGAACGGTACACGGTATTTTAACCATAAAGAATGGAAAGATAAAAGAAACGTACATTGACGCAGCTTTTCCGGTATTACATGGGAAAAATGGTGAGGACGGTACTGTACAAGGATTGTTTGAACTTGCCGGAATCCCGGTTGTAGGGTGTGGCGTGCTTTCTTCCGCATTATGTATGGACAAAGACAGAGCCCATAAACTGGTGCAGGCAGCGGGTATTTCTGTTCCACAGTCGTTTGTTTTACAAAATGATATGGACGCAGAAATTGCGTTAATGCAGGCAGAGGAAATCGGCTATCCTCTATTTGTCAAGCCTGTCGGAGCCGGTTCTTCATATGGAATTACGAAAGTCACTGAACGTAATCAGTTGCCAGCAGCTTTGAAACTTGCATTTTCATATGACAATAAAGTAATTATTGAAGAATGTATTTCCGGTTTTGAGGTGGGCTGCGCTGTTTTAGAGAATGACGGTTTAATGGTTGGAGAAGTAGACGAAATCGAATTAGAAAAAGGCTTTTTCGATTTTACAGAAAAATACACTTTGAAAACCTCTTCTATCCATGTTCCGGCAAGAATTTCCGCAGAGGAAGCCACAAAGATAAAAGAAATGGCAAAACTTATTTATAAAACCTTAGACTGCCGTGGTTTTGCAAGAGTTGATATGTTTTTAGATGATACCGGAAGAATTGTATTTAATGAAGTGAATACGATTCCCGGATTTACAACCCATAGCCGTTTTCCTAACATGATGAAAGCCGTTCATATTTCCTTTGAACAGATTATTTCCATAGCGATTGACAAGGCGGTGAGAAAATGAAAATTGAATTACATAGAAAAAATATCTATACCGGAAATCTTATCTTGGTAAATGCAGATTACCCATATAACGAACAAGTTAATGAAACGGATTTAGTAAACGTAGATAAATCTGCTTGCGACGTTTTACTTGAACGAAGGGCTGTTACGCTTCTTTCAAAACTTATGGAGGAAATAAACGGTTGGGGTCAAATTTCTGCTGTTAGCGGTTGGCGTTCTATGCAGGAACAGGAAAACATTTATGCTCAATCTTTAAAAGAAAACGGTTCTGAATTTACTCAAAAATATGTTGCGCTGCCCGGACATAGCGAACATCAGACAGGACTTGCAATCGACCTTGCATTAACAAGCGACAATATAGATTTTATCCGTCCGGATTTCCCATATACAGGTATATGTCAAACATTCCGGGAATTATCAAGCCAGTATGGATTTATTGAACGATACCCGCAAAAGAAAGAATCCATAACGGGGATTGCTCACGAACCGTGGCACTTTCGGTATATCGGGGTTCCTCATGCTGAAATTATGAAAAAGAATGATTTGTGTATGGAGGAGTATATCCCATTTATCAAGCAATTTGCCTATGGAGAACAGAAATATAATTTCACAGTAGCGCAGAAAAACTTTTCCGTTTCTTACTTGCCTGCTTCCGAAGCAGAGGTTGTTTGTATAGAAATTGCAGAAGATGTCCCTTATACAATTTCTGGGAACAATATAGACGGTTATATCATTACTGAATGGAGATAAATCATGGCAGACACAAAGCCGCTTGGCAGTTTAGATTATTTCAAAATCATTGCAGCTCTGCTTGTTATTGCTATACATACATCTCCCCTTACATCATTCAATGTTGAGGCTGATTTTGTATTAACACGGATAATAGCAAGGACGGCTGTTCCGTTTTTCCTAATGGTAACGGGCTATTTTCTTCTTCCACAATATATATGGGGAAAATCAATGGACTATCGCCCGCTGTTTCGGTTCATACAAAAAACGCTGCTGTTATATGCAATCGCAATTCTTATTTTTCTTCCTGTCAATCTATATGCAGGACAGTTAGAAAATATAGAAGCTATTGACCTTATCCGTATGCTCATTTTTGACGGAACATTTTATCATCTCTGGTATCTTCCGGCTTCCGTCACGGGTGTGTTGATTTTATGGATACTGGGAAAAAAATTTAACTTTAAAGTTCTTTTTATTATTTGCTTGGTGTTGTACGGTTTCGGATTGGTTGGGGACAGCTATTATGGGTTTACCAATATGTTTCCCGCAGTCAAAAGTCTATACGATACGCTGTTTCATATTTTCTCTTATACAAGAAATGGGATTTTTTATGTTCCTATTTTTCTGGTAATGGGAGCATGGTTCGGCCATACCCCCCAGAGAAGAAAAGGGATTTACAATATATATGGCTTTCTCATATCATTATTATTTATGATTTTTGAGGGAATAACACTCCACCTTTTAGATGTGCAAAGACATGACAGTATGTATCTCTTTTTACTTCCATGTATGTTTTTCCTTTTTGCCGCTGTTTTATCAATAGCAAAGCAGCCTGCACCGATATTGAGAAGCATTTCAACATGGATATATCTGCTCCACCCGTTAATGATTGTTCTGATACGAGGTATAGCAAAACTAATTCACGGTCAAGCAATTTTAGTAGATAATAGTTTGATTCACTATATAGCTGTTTGCTTTTTATCTTGTATCTTTGCCTATATCATTGGCAAGTATTTTACGTTGCATAAACTCCGATATTATCCAAAAGGACGGGCATGGATTGAACTTGATAAGAAAAATCTTTACCACAATATTTCTGTATTAAAAGATTTTTTGCCACCCGGCTGTAAATTTATGCCTGCCGTAAAAGCGAACGCTTACGGACATGGAGCTGTTTTAATTTCAAAAGCTCTAAATCAAATCGGAATTGACAATTTTTGTGTTGCGTCTGTTTCAGAGGGGATAGAACTAAGGAAAGGTGGGGTATGTGGAGAAATCCTTATATTGGGATATACTCACCCGGAATGTTTTCCTCTGCTAATAAAATATAATCTGGTTCAAACCGTAGTCAACTATCAC
>CALWNA010000022.1 GCA_944382505.1 uncultured Lachnospiraceae bacterium | reverse complement strand
TTACAGAACAAATAAGATAGATAATAAATAAAAGATTACAATAAAAGTTCCGGCAGCGCTGCCGGAATTTTTATATATTAAAAATTTATCTGAATTTCTTAAATCGCATCCGGATGAAAAAAGATTGAAGGGAAACCGGTCTTAAAAACTTTTGTGAAAGGTGTCGATAAGTTTTTGAACGGACATCTCCTCCTTCGACAGACTTTTTTTGAGCGTATATTTATAATTTAATCCATAAGGAGAAAGCAATGGAACAAAACATTTATTTAGATGTTTATTTTGGCTTTAATTTCCTTATGGATTTTTTTGTGTTGTTTATTACGAAAATAGCCATCAGAAATCGCAAATCTATTATCAGAACACTGCTGTCGGCAGGAATCGGTGCGTTATATGCCGTATGCATACTTGTGTTGGATATTCATGGAATTTTCCAATTGATTTGTACATATATTATAGTTGCTGAAGTTATGATGATAGTGGCGTATGGAAAGATGTGGGGAATCAATAACATAAAAAGCCTATGTATTCTTTATGCTGTAACTTTTGGCGTCAACGGTGTGATAAATGCTCTTTATTATGAAGGCGTATTGAAGGGCAGTTTATTAGGAAGAGCAAATACAGGCACATTCGGAAAAGTAAAAATTGCTTATATTTTACCATTCATAATTGTTTTATCTGTTGTAGTTGTAATAACTGCCGGAAAAGTGAAGCGTAATATTTTGATGAGAAAAAATATTTACAATATTACGATTTCTGTTGGAGAAAAGAAAATAGAAGCGACGGCACTTTTAGATACCGGAAACAGTCTTATTGAGCCTATAACAAAAAAACCGGTGTCGGTTATCGAAAAGGAACGCTTAAAAATACTTGACAAAGAAAAATTAAAGTATTTGATTGTTCCTTATCATTCGGTTGGAAAAAGTCACGGATTGATGACAGCGTTTGTTGCGGATAAAGTAACGATTGACAAAAAAAATATAAACAATGCAGTTATTGGAATCCATGAAGGAAAATTAAGTCAAAGTAGACAGTATAATATGATATTGCATCCTGATTTTATTGATAAAGGAGATTCAGATGATTATTGAAAGGATTAAGGCAGGTAGAAAAATCGGAACTATACAGATATTAAAAGGTTTGTTGCTGCCGGAAGAAGGAGATTTACATTATATCGGGGGAAATGACGTTCTTCCTCCACCGCTGGAGAGTGACGAGGAGGCAGAGTGTATCAGCAGACTTGTCAATGAAAAAGATAACAGTGCCAGGTCAACACTCATTGAGCACAATTTGAGACTGGTGGTGTACATAGCAAAGAAATTTGATAATACGGGAATCGGGGTGGAGGATCTGATTTCTATTGGAACGATTGGTCTTATTAAAGGCATAAATACGTTTAATCCGGAAAAGAAAATTAAGCTTGCAACCTATGCTTCAAGATGTATTGAAAATGAAATACTTATGTATTTAAGAAAAAATAATAAAACAAAATTAGAGGTGTCTATCGACGAGCCGCTCAATGTGGACTGGGATGGAAACGAATTGCTATTGTCAGATATTTTGGGAACAGACGATGATGTGATTTCGAGAGGAATAGAAAGTGAAGTTGAAAAAAAATTACTTTACAAAGCAATTGAAAAATTAAATCATCGAGAAAAGATAATTGTGGAAATGCGTTATGGACTGAATAATAAAGACGGGGAAGAGATGACACAGAAGGAAGTGGCGGACAGTCTGGGAATTTCACAATCCTACATATCAAGATTGGAGAAAAAAATTATAAAAAGACTAAAGCGCGAAATCGTAAAATTTGAGTAAATTTTTATAGTATAAAGAGCCATGAAAATGGCAATTATATTCAGGTAAACGTTGATATAATTGTGGAGGATGAAAATGGCTCTTTTTAAAGTTGAAATCTGCGGGGTAAATACAGCAAAATTACCGTTACTTACGGAAGAGGAAAAAAAAGAACTTTTTAAAGAGATAAAAAAGGGAAATAAGCAGGCGCGGGAAAAATATATATGGGGAAATCTCCGGCTGGTACTCAGCATACTTCAGAGATTTTCAAACAGTAATGAAAATGTGGATGATCTGTTTCAAATCGGGTGTATCGGTCTGATAAAAGCAGTTGACAATTTTGATGATACACTTAATGTTAAATTCTCAACTTATGCAGTTCCTATGATTTCAGGAGAACTGAAAAGATTTTTGCGGGATAATGCGGCCATCAGAGTAAGCCGTTCCATAAAAGATACCGCATATAAAGCGATATACTGTAAGGAAAATATTATGAAAACGACGCATAAGGAACCCACAGTAAAAGAAATTGCCGAGAAAATCGGCGTGGAGCCGGAAGATGTTGTTTATGCGCTGGATGCAATTCAGAGTCCCGTGTCCCTTTATGATCCCGTGTATGATCAGGGCGGAGATACACTGTATGTTATGGATCAGATCAGCGATAAAAAAAATAAAGAGGAAAAATGGGTTGAAAATATTGTTTTACAGGAAGCGTTAAACGGACTTTCCGAACGGGAAAGAAAAATTATAAACATGAGATTTTTTAACGGGAAAACCCAGATGGAAATTGCGGAAGAAATAGGAATCTCACAGGCGCAGGTAAGCCGTCTGGAAAAAAATGCACTCAAGAGCATGAAAAATTATATGCGATAAAATGAATATAATTTAGAAAATTATAGAAATGTATGATAAAGTTGCATAGAATAATAATAAAAAACGGAAAATTATGCGGATAGAAGACTTAAAAAGAAAAGAAGTAATTAATAGTTGTAACTGTAAAATTCTAGGCTGTGCGGATGACATTGAATTTGATATATGTACAGGATGCATCAATGCAATTATCGTTCCCGGACCGGGGAAATGGTGCGGCCTGATATGTAGTGAATTTGAATATGTAATACCATTTCAATGTATTGTGCAGGTTGGTCCGGATATTATTCTTGTAAAGGTAGATGAGAATGAAGTGAAGCGAAAGGTGAAATTCGCTTGACCAAATAGTGAATATTTCCTATAATCGAGTTATGTGAACTGATTTTCATATGAATTATGATTACTGGAGGTAAACCTATGAAATGTCCATATTGCGGAGAAGAAAATACGAAAGTCATTGATTCAAGACCGGCAGAAGAAAACAATGCAATCAGAAGGAGACGCCAGTGTGAAAAATATAAAAAAAGGTTTACCACATATGAAAAAGTGGAGTCGATTCCACTGATTGTCATAAAAAAGGGAAATATCAGGGAATCCTATGACCGTGGAAAAATTGAGGCAGGGGTTCTTCGATCATGTCATAAACGTCCCGTATCTTATGACCAGATTGTTGCAGTGGTTGAAGATGTTGAGAATGCTGTATTTAACATGGAAAAGAAAGAAATCTCCAGTCAGGTCATAGGGGAATTGGTTATGGAGCGGCTGAAAAAACTGGACCAGGTTGCATATGTAAGGTTTGCATCTGTATACAGAGAATTTAAAGACGTTAATACATTTATGGACGAATTGAAAAAACTATTGAAATAAGGCCGGAAGAAACGCATTGACATTTGGATGGCTTTTCCAGTCAGATAGGAGACATATGCTTGAAAGATTTTATCCGGATGCGTATCTGGAATCGATAGACGATATAGACTTTGAGATGTATTACAGACAAGGGATACGAGGGATTATATCCGATATTGACAATACCCTTGTGCCCCATGGAGCGCCGGCGACAGAACATATTATTAAAATCTTTAATAAGATACACAATATGGGGATAGATACATGCCTGATATCGAACAATCAGGAAGCAAGAGTAAAACCTTTTGCACATGCCGTGAATTCGAAATACATATTTAATGCGCATAAACCGGGAACAAAGAATTATTTTAATGCAATGGAATTGATGGGAACAGATGTATCCTCCACATTATTTATTGGAGATCAGATTTTTACTGATATCTGGGGCGCTAACAGAGCGGGAATTCAGACGGTCATGGTAAAACAGATTGATAAAAAAGAGGAGATACAG
>CALWNA010000021.1 GCA_944382505.1 uncultured Lachnospiraceae bacterium | reverse complement strand
CCTCCTACAGACTGCAAGTGTGGGGTTGATATTATTCATTCACTAATAAATTACCGGCTGCTAGCATTCTTGCTGCTAAAACGGAGTAATACCTCCTGTCATCAGCAAATACACTTCGTGGACAATTCTATCCAAATTTTTCGTATCTTCCTCGGTCCACTCTTCAAGAATCCCCCAAATCGCCTGACTGTGATAGCGCAAAATCAATTTCAGTTCAAACTGACTGCTGTTCTGATACAAATTTTCCCTGTCCACAACCTGTTGAAACATTCGATAAACCTGCTGTTTTAAAATCTTTTCAAACTCATCTCCATAATTGGATTGCATTGTCTTTTTAAAATAAGGCATAGCGTTAATCGCAACCAGAAAAAAATACCTAAGTCCTGCTTCGGCACCATTCTGATTTTGGGCTTCCTGAATCACTTCTTCCATTCCTTTTTCCAATATCCACCTAAGCAGACTTGGAATATCTTCAAAATGATAGTAAAATGACTGCCTTGTAATATGACATTCTTCTACAATATCTTTCACTGTTAATTTTTTTACCTTTTTCTCTACTAAAAGCTTCCGTACTGCTTTTGCTATCAGCATTTTCGTATCAACTGCCATAATTAATTCCTCCGGACGGGGCTATTCTTTATTGCATTATCAAAATTTAAATCTGCCAAGCCCCCTCTAGTTCGTGACTTTTAAACTTCATTATTTGTTCTTCCTCTTTTATTCTTTCACAATTTCTAAATATCGATCAAGCCGCTCATTTACATACTCTGCAACAAGTAACACCATATCGTCGGCTTTGCCATCACGATAAAATGCATCAAAAGCATCATAATAGCGTTTACGGTCGGCAAATTTGATATTGATTGCGGGATACCCATTGCGTATCAGTTCAAGGTTTAAAATCAAACGACCTGTTCTGCCGTTACCGTCGATAAACGGGTGTATTCCCTCAAATTCAAGATGAAAACGGGCAATGCGTTCAATCGGATGCATTGTCTTTTTTCGTTCTTCGTTTACACTTAACAATTCCGTCAGCTTCGGCTCTATAAGATACGGCTGAACAGGCTCGGTATATGCACCTGCAATTGTAACGGGTATGTGGCGGTAAACACCTTTATCTTTCGGTCTGTTCATTAGTACCAGCGAATGAATCGCCTTAATTTCCGTATCTCTTAATCTTGTTTTGTTTTGTGCAATATCTTCAATATAAAGAAATGCGTCACGGTGACCGACGGCTTCAAGATGATCTTTTAGTGGTTTGCGGTCTATTGTCATTCCCTCGAGTACCATAGCGGTTTCTTTGAGTGTCAGCGTATTGCCCTCAATAGCATTTGAATTATAAGTAAAGTTAATCATAAATTCATCACGCAAACGCTGTGCTTCTCCTGCAGTAAGCGGACGCATATCATCGAGTTTTACTTTTTTGATATCTATAGCTGTCAGTATATCCGCAAATTTCCCTCGCTTTTTTTTGTTAGGCAATTTACGTTTATCTAAAGGTTTTTCTGTGTCTGCGGGAATCATATATAATTTACCATTGCGGATAACACCGTCAATTTCTCCATTGGCGCAAAGCAGACGAACACGACGGGTAGAAATGCCCCATTTTTCCGCTGCCTGTGTAACTGTTAAATATTCCATCTTTCACACCTCCTGCTTTGAGGGTTGTTAGCATAAATTTAGCATACCACACAATCGGAACAATTACAATGCATGTTCGGAGTATTTCAAATTAATTTTGCCGATAGTAAAATATTCTTTTTTGGCTCAATGCCCATTATTCTGATTTCGTCTCTTGCCATATAAGCATCATTTCATTTAAGACAAATCCAGTATCTTCTGTACCTTAAGCAAAATCAACAAAATAACGAGTCCAAAAACAAAAACTGCTGCCGTACCCATAATCATTTCACTTGTTATCGCCGCCAGCTTAAAAAGCGACGGAATAATCATAAGGACCCCAAATGTACCCACTACCATAGAAACGCAGATAAATGCACGCAATTTATTAAACGGAATACAGCTCTTTATAACAGCCAACATCGTTGTAAGAATCAACAGAAAATACATCACTGTCTCTGCCTGATGTGTCGTGTAATTCATAAACAGTTTTACAAACATAATCTGACTCATAATAATAAGAGCAAATGGAAGTGCATTTGTAATTGCAGTTTTTAGGAAACTTCCCTTTAATTTCCTTGTATCTGACTCAAATATTGTGAGGAATGAAGGCCATGCTTCCATAGCCGCATCTACGAGAGTAATTTGTATTGGAATAAACGGGAAGGGCATATTGATAACCAAACAAAATATTGTCAGCAATACAGAATATATTGTTTTAATAAAAAACACGCCCGACGTCCTCGTGACATTATTAATTACTCTTAGTCCCTCTGACACAACTAAAGGCAAATGTGTAAAATCCGACTCTAAAAGAACTACCTGTGCTATCTGTCTGCTGGCATCACTTCCCTCTGCTACCGCAATGGAACAGTCTGCTTCACGAAGCGCAAGCAAGTCATTGACTCCGTCTCCCACCATTGCCACATGATGTTTTTTCCGTTTCAAAGCTTTAACAATCTCTTTTTTCTGTGCGGGAGTCACTCTGGCGAACACCGCATATTTTTCACATATTTCATCATAATCTGTAAACGCTCCCAATGCTGACATATCAACAGCATCTTTCCATCTTTTAATGCCTGCTTTCCTTGCCACTTCTCTAACTGTTTTTACGTGGTCACCGGATATTACCTTTACATCTACACCTTCTTTATAAAAATATTCCAAGGTAGACTTTATATTTTTTCTCATTCCATCTTCTAATGATATGAGAAAAAGCGGCTCTATTTCATTTGGCAGTTCATCTTCCCTTTCCCAGTTTCCTTTATATAATCCTACCGCAATTACTCTCAGTCCCTGCTCCAGCATTTTTTCCACATCATTTCCGGGCTGTGGTAATATTTTTTCAGGTGCTCCCATAAACACGGTTCCAACCGACTTCAAACATATCGCCCCCCATTTTCTTTTAGAAGAAAATGGGATTTTTGAAAGGGGAAAATAATTTTTTCTCTGAGGAAAATAACTTCGAAGTGCCTGCATCGTTACATTGTTATCATCGCTGCTGGAAAGGTATGAACACAGCAAATTCTCAGCCTGTTTGTATTCTTCTCCCAAACACACAACATCTTTTACCTGCATTTTCCCATCTGTCAAAGTCCCCGTTTTATCAAGACATAACACATCTACATGTGCCAATGTCTCCAGGGAATAAATATTTTGCACAAGTATTTTTTTCTTGGAAAGATTGATTACACCATTTGCCAATGACACTGTTATGAGAAGAACCAGACCTTTCGGCAGCATTCCAAGAAGCGCTGCGGATGACGACACCACAGATTCAGACAATGCATTTCCACGAAGCATATATGCTTCCATAAATAAAAGTATTCCCAGCGGTATGATTAAAAAACTTGTGAATTTTGTCACTTTCCGCATAGAGCCCAGCAGTTCACTCTCTATTTTTTTATCCTGCTTTACTTCCTCTGCTAATTTCGTTGCATAGTTGTCACTGCCTACGTGTACAACCTCTGCATAACATTTCCCCGCAACAACAAAACTACCTGAGAGTAATTCACTGCCAACTCCTTTTAACACAGCGTCGCTCTCCCCTGTGAGCAGTGATTCATCGACCTCTAATTCACCTGATATTATCTTTGCATCATTACAAATCTGATATCCGCTCTCCAGTACGATTACATCCCCCTGTACTACTTCTTCCAACGCAACAAAAGACTCATCGCCGTCTCTAATCACTTTAATCTGTGGCCGATTTAAAATGGAGAGATTGTCCACCATTTTCTTCGCTTTGCATTCCTGCACGATTCCCACTGCAATATTAATCATAATAATCACAATAAAGAACATATTTGTATATGCTCCCACCACAAAGAGCATAATTGCAATGACAAAATTTAATAAATTAAATAACGTAAAAATATTTTCCTTAAAAATCTGTGCATTTGTTTTTGTAATGCTTTGCTGTTTGGACTGCACTTTTCCCTCTTTTTTCAGCTTTTCCACTTCCTGTGATGATAAACCTGTTATTATCTTATCCATATATTTTCTCCTGAATCATTACTATTTTTTGTGGTATGTTCTTTTCATTTGATAGGATAAGGTTAGAACTTAAATTGATGTTTTCCTAAAGTTAAACAATTTATAAACTGCACTATTTGCAACACCTTGTCTGCAAATAGATGCATACCGGAAAATTAAACGAAGTTTCCTATCATACAAAAACGTGCACATCCTCACAAAGTGTTTTTTATTTCATAGGAAATCCAAAGAAATTTTCCATGAAATAAAAATGGCTCTAAACTTTACTTGGGGGTAAGGTTTAGAACCTTTTTATTTTTTTAAGCAAAAAAGTAGGCACAGGAGCCCATATCCTTTATAATTAAATCACCACAATAAAACCGAAAGGAGACTTACCTATGCCTAATAATGATTTTATCTCAAATATCCTGGAAATGGAAGAC
>CALWNA010000020.1 GCA_944382505.1 uncultured Lachnospiraceae bacterium | reverse complement strand
CTTTATAAAGAGTCAACTGTACCGGAGGAAGTCTTAAAATATCAGCCTCCGGTTAATCTTGATGAATTACTGGCAGATGTTAATCTGTCTAAATTAAATGAAATTTTTCAAATGGTGCTGAAACGCCAGATGGATAAAATCGATCCGGTCAGGAGTAAATTTGGAAAAATCGAGATGGAAGAGGTAAGTCTGCCGGAAAAGATTAATTATGTAGCGGATACGGTGAGAAAGAAAAGAAAGTGCAGTTTTCGGCAATTACTTGAAAAACAAAGCAGTAAAATGGAAATCATAGTTTCCTTTCTCGCGGTGTTGGAATTAATTAAAATCGGACAGATTGAAGTTCATCAGGATAAAATATTCGACGACATATATATAGATTCGATAGAATAGAGGCAGGAATATGGAAAGTAATTATGAAGCACAAATAGAAGCAATTTTATTTACAATGGGGGATTCTGTTGAGATATCCAAAATTGCTGCGGCATTGGAGATTAAAACAAGTGAAGTAAAAGAAATCGTTCAAGGAATGCAGGAAAAGCTTGAAGATACCTCACGGGGCATAAAAATCATAGAACTTGACGGAGCTTATCAGATGTGTACCAAGCCCGAAATGTATGAAACGCTGATCAAGGTGGCAAAGCAGCCGAAACGTCAGGTGCTTACTGACGTTCTGATGGAAACTTTATCCATCATAGCATACAAACAGCCAATTACAAAATCGGAAATAGAAAGAATCCGAGGCGTAAAATCTGATTTTGCAGTGAACAAACTTGTGGAATATCAGCTGGTGGAAGAAGTCGGTCGTATGGATACGCCGGGACGACCGTTATTGTTTGGAACTACGGAAGAATTTTTAAGAAGATTTGGTGTGGACTCACCGGAGCATCTGCCAATTGTAGGACCGGAAATGATAGAAGAGTTCAAACAAGAGGCAGAGGAAGAAGTGACTTTAAAATCAAATGATTAATGCAAAGAAGAAACAGTATTGGCTGTTTCTTCTTCTTTTACTGTAATGACAATAAGACATACGGAAATTTGTTTATGGAATGATAAAATATTTTTTTCAATCATATATTATATGGATAAATTGCTGGATTTGTGAATGAAAAGAATCATTATCTCTTTTTTATGTTTTTTACTTGTAATCAATGTTAAAGCTCCGGTTTATGGTGAAGAAACGCTTCTGGCAAAATCGGCAGTTTTAATCGATGGTGAAAACGGGCGGATTCTTTATGGAAAAGAACCGGAACAGAAAATGGCGATGGCTAGTACCACGAAAATCATGACATGTATTATCGCTCTGGAGAACTGTAGTCAGGATAAAGTGATGACTGTTTCGCAAAATGCGGTGAATTTACCGAAAGTACGAATGAATGTGAAAAAAGATGAACAATACTATATGAAAGACTTATTATATGCCATGATGCTGGAGTCCTATAATGATGTGGCGGTGGTTGTTGCGGAGAATGTCGCAGGTTCTGTGGAAAATTTTGCCCGCCTTATGAATGAAAAAGCAAGAGAAATCGGTGCAGTGAATACCAGTTTTGTGACACCCAACGGTTTAGATGCTGATAATCATTATTCCACGGCATATGATATGGCTCTGATTGGCGCATATGCAGTGAAAAATGATGAATTTGTCAAAATTGTTACGACTTCCAACTATTCCTTTCATGACATATCGGGAACGCGCAGTGTTTCGGTGTCCAATAAAGATGCATATCTTACCATGGATAAGGATTCCATCGGAATAAAAACCGGCTTTACCGGAAATGCAGGCTACTGTTTTGTGGGAGCGGTTAAAAGCAATGGCAGACTTTTTGTATCCTGTGTTCTTGCGTGCGGATGGCCGCCGAATAAGTCCTATAAGTGGCATGATACGAAACTGCTTATGAATATGGGGAAAGAAAAATTCGATTATAAAACGATTGTGAAAAACGGCAGTGAGTTGAATCTTAATATTGAAGGCGGGACAAAAAATCAGATAAAAGCCCAAATAGAAGGTGATAGTACAATGCTGCTGTCCAAAGAAGATGCAGTGGAGATAAAAACATCATTCGATTATACCCTGCCGGTGAAAAAGAATGATGTTTTAGGAAAAGTGGATATATATGTAAATAATCAGTGTGTGGATGAACATAATATATTAGCAATAGATTCCGTTGAAAAATATAATTACAAATATTGTGTGAAAAAAATTTTGGAGTATTTTATATTACAATAATTGTTTTACTTATGCTTTTATATGTGATATATTTATACCAATTTGAATGAAACACAAGATATTGATTTTGACAGCATTTTTTAAAATATATATAGCATTATTTGTGTTTATTTATCAAAAAATGTTCTGTATAATTTGAATATATGGCATTCGTATAATTGGAGATTACAGTGTTAGAAATGTTTTGTTCAGGAGGGCGCTATGAAATTTACAAAAATGGAAGGCTGCGGCAATGACTATGTATATGTTAATGGCTTTGAAACAAAGATAGAAAATCCAAGGGAGCTGTCAAAGATTGTAAGCGACAGACATTTTGGAATCGGCTCTGACGGGCTGATTATTATTGAGCCGTCCGAAATGGCGGATTTCAGGATGAGCATGTATAATGCAGACGGTTCGCAGGGAAAGATGTGTGGCAACGGTATCCGATGTGTTGCCAAGTATGTTTATGATAATCACATGACAGATAAAACAATTATTACTGTGGAAACATTATCGGGAATCAAAACCCTTGTCTTAAATATAAAAGATGGAAAAGTCAGCACAGTAAGAGTTGATATGGGAAGCCCGGTGCTAAAGGCGGAGAATATTCCTGTTGTTTCGCAGAAAGAACAGATGATTGATGAAACTTTGCAAATCGATGGAACGGAATATAGAGTCACCTGCATTTCAATGGGAAATCCCCATGCGGTCACCTTTATTGAGGATACGGATTTGCTTGATATTGAGCATATAGGCCCGATGTTCGAAAACGATGAAATTTTTCCGGAACGGATTAATACAGAGTTTATTCAGGTGATAGACAGAAAAACAATTAAGATGCGGGTCTGGGAGAGAGGTTCCGGGGAAACACTTGCCTGTGGAACGGGTGCCTGTGCCAGTGTTGTGGCATGTGTACTCAATGGCAAAACGGATGATGCCGTGACGGTAAAATTGCGTGGAGGAGATTTGTTTATTGAATATGACAGAGAAAAAAACACAGTATTTATGACCGGACCGGCAAACGTTGTTTTTACAGGGGAATTTGAAAGTTCATTAGCATGTAATCGTTAGGAGACAGTGGATTATGTTATTAAAAGAGTTATTGCAAAAGTTTGCGTATGAAGTTTTGCAGGGCAGTGATTCCATAGAAATTGCACATTTGCAAAACGATTCAAGAAAAGTAGGCAAAAATGACGTATTCGTGTGTGTTAAGGGGGCGGGATTTGATGGACACGATTTTATAGAGGATGTCTGCGCAAAGAAAGCGGCAGCAGTGGTTGTAATGGAAGATGTCAAGGCGCCTGAGGGCGTGACAATCATAAAAACTGCTGACACCAGATATGCGCTGGCGTGTATGTCGGCGGATTATTTTGGAAATCCGGCAGAAAAGCTGATAACAATCGGCATTACCGGAACAAAGGGAAAGACGACGACTACATATATGGTCCGCTCGGTACTGGAAAGTGTCGGAATAAAAACCGGACTGATCGGTACCATTGAAACAATCATTGGCGACGAAGTTGTTCCGGCAAAAAATACCACACCGGAGTCCTATATTGTACAGGAAACCTTTGCAAAGATGGCAAAAGCCGGATGCAAATGCGTTGTAATGGAAGTATCTTCCCAGGGGTTAATGCTTCACAGAGTTTCGGGATTTACATTTGATTATGGCATTTTTACAAATATTGAGCCGGATCACATCGGTCCAAATGAACATAAGGATTTTGACGATTACCTGAATTGTAAGAGTATGCTGTTAAAGCTGTGCAGACATGGCATTGTCAATATGGACGCCGATTTTATAGACCGAATTCTGGAAGGGCATACTTGTGATATAGAAACCTACGGTGTAAATGGTGATTATGATTTTAAAGCAAAAGATATTCATCTGTTTACAAAACCGGGATGTCTTTGTGTATCATACAATCTGACAGGGAAGAAGAATTTCCCGGTAGAAATTCATGTGCCGGGAACCTTTAGCGTATATAATTCGTTGTGCGCTATTGCAATCTGCAGTCATTTTACTGATGATATTGAAAAAATCCAGAAAGCATTATTAAATGTTAAAGTGAAAGGGAGAGTGGAAATTATCCCGATTTCAAAGCGTTTTACGATTATGATTGATTATGCACATAATGCAATGAGCCTGGAAAGCCTGCTGACCAGCCTGAAACAGTACCATCCAAAGCGGCTGGTCACAATTTTTGGCTGCGGCGGAAATCGTTCCAGGGACAGAAGATTTGAGATGGGAGAGGTTTCTTCCAGACTATCGGATTTCACAATTGTAACGTCCGATAATCCGAGGTTTGAGGATCCGATGGATATTATTAATGATATCATTGTGGGAGTCAATAAAGCGGATGGTGCATATGTGATTGTTCCCGACAGAAAGGACGCTATCAGATATTCTATTCTGCATGCTCAGGATGGAGATGTTATTATATTAGCCGGGAAAGGACATGAGGATTATCAGGAAATAAAAGGGGTAAAATATCCAATGGATGAACGTGTACTGATTCATGAAATTATAGAGGAAGATGAAGTAAAAGCGGTTCTGTAAATTGGAAAGTTGATATAACGAATGAAAGAGAGAGAGTAATATGTGTGGAATATGTGGATTCATAGGAAATGTCGATAATAGTAAAGTTGTCCTGAAGCAGATGATGGATAAAATTGCTCACAGAGGACCGGATGACGAAGGAATGTATGTTGATAAGTATGCAGCGATCGGGCACAGAAGGCTTAGCATTATTGATTTAAGCCATGGTGCTCAGCCGATGTATAATGAGACGGGGGATATTGCCATTGTCTTTAACGGGGAGATATATAATCATTTGGAACTCCGAAAAGAATTAATTCGGAAAGGTCATAAATTTGCCAATGATTCAGATACGGAATGTCTTATTCACGGTTATGAAGAGTATGGAACGGAACTTTTGTCTAAATTGCGTGGAATGTTTTCTTTTGTAATCTGGGACACAAGAACAAACACAATGTTTGGTGCCAGAGATCATTTCGGAATTAAACCGTTTTATTATTCAGTTTTCAATGAAACTCTTATTTTCGCTTCTGAGACGAAGGCGATTCTTGAATTCCCGGGTTTTAAAAAAGAATTAAACGAAGCAGCGTTGGAGCAGTATTTAAGCTTCCAGTATTCTGTGCTGCCGGAAACTTTCTTTCGGGGAATCTATAAACTG
>CALWNA010000019.1 GCA_944382505.1 uncultured Lachnospiraceae bacterium | reverse complement strand
ATTTCAATGTGATGGTCACGGGCATTCTTGCAAGGAAAAAAGAACTGAAGATCATGGAAAGTGTGGGTATGACGAAAAAGCAAAAGCGGACAATGATACGGGCGGAAGGAGGTTATTATTGCCTGTTCACTGTGGGATTGTTGCTAAGCGTGGGGATTGTTGCCCTTCTGATGATCCGATATTATATGGATCAGAAACTGTCCTATTTTGACTTTTCTTGGCCTGTATACTGGATTGTCCTTCTGAGCGCAGGACTTACTGTAATCAATGTGACAACAGCATGGCTTATGTGTAAAGATAAGGGATAAAATTGAATAACGGAGTTATGCTTTTTAAGTCTTTTGTATAAATGAAAATATAATCATCAAAAAGCAAAGTAATCAAGGAAACAGTCATTAGGAGTAAATCCTGATGGCTGTATTTTTTTATTCCTTTCAAGCCTGTAAAAATTCTATTCTCCAATATGTTAAGTGAAGGGGAATATAGTCACAAGATTCACCTTCCGAACTGATGGAAATCTTTCGGCATATTTCACAAAAATAAAAAAGGCTGTTGTTGCGCCCTGTAAAATTGCCCGTTTTCTTTTCTATAAGTGAAGGGGTAATTATTTTCCCTTTCAGAAACTGCGTATTCGAGAAAGGAAGGGATTAGAAATGAATGGGTACGAAGCAGTAAAGGATGCCGTTTCAGCCAGACAAGCGGCTGTATATTACGGAATCAAGGTAACAAAAAGAGGAATGGCATGCTGCCCGTTTCACAGAGATCGGCATCCAAGCATGAAGCTGGATCATCGTTTCCATTGCTTTGGATGTCAGGCGGACGGAGATGTGATCGATTTTGTAGCAAGATACTTTCATCTGCCTGTCAGAGAAGCAACCGAAAAATTAGCGAAAGATTTCGGAGTCCGCTATGAAGAGGAACGTCCGCCGGATAAAGGTAAACGGAAAAAACCGGTGAAAATACCATCATTAGAACAGAATTATGCAAAACTGGAGCAGAACTGTTTTTCTGTTCTGAGCCGGTATCGGGAACTGCTGTGCTTCTGGAAAGAGCACCTTGCTCCCAAAATGCCAGAGGATGAATGGGATCAAAGGTTCTGTGAAGCCTTGGACAGACTGCCCAGAGTTGAATATCTGATGGATGTATTTTTAAACTTCCCTTTGGAAGAACGGGTGGGAATGCTGCTGTCTGCCGGAAAGGAGATCTCTGACTATGCAGGAAGACTTCAAGAGTTTGAAGCCAGAACAGTTGGATGCTCTGAAAACAATTCTTAGCGGAGTGGTTTCCTGTGCTCCCGAATTTGCGGACTGGTTTGACGGGAAAAAGATTGATGAGATTACTTTCTGTGAATACATGTTACGGAAGAAGGAACGAAAATGTATTCACGGCAGACTCTATGATCTGGACGGTGAAATTGAGGATGATACTGTGCGGAAGGAAATTTTGGAAGAGATTCGTCCATACCAGAAATCTAATGTGGCAAAGACGGTGGATCGTATTTTGAATACTTTAAAACTTATGTGTCAATGCGATATGCCACCGGTCAGGGAAGACCGGATTCATTTTCGCAACGGAACCTATCATCTGGACGGCTCTTTTACGGAAGTCAAAGAATGGACGATGAACCGGCTCCCAGTTCGGTATAATCCAGACGCTCCGGCGCCGGAACGTTGGCTGTCCTTTCTGGATGATCTTCTGGAAAAGGAAGATATACCGGTTCTGCAGGAATTCATGGGATACGCCATGATTCCCAGCAACCGCGGACAGAAGATGCTCCTTATGATCGGAAAAGGCGGGGAAGGCAAGAGCCGGATCGGGCGGGTGCTGCGTGCGCTTCTGGGTGACAACATGAATACAGGAAGCATCCAGAAATTGGAAAATGACCGGTTTAACCGTGCGGATCAGGAAGGAAAGCTCCTGTTTATGGATGATGATATGCGGACAGAGGCTCTGCCTTCTACCAGTAATATCAAGAGCATTGTCACCATGGAGGATAAGATTGATCTGGAGCGGAAAGGGAAACAGAGTGTACAGGGATATCTGTATGTGAGGATCATCTGTTTCGGGAACGGTTCTCTAAAATCCCTACATGACCAGTCCTATGGCTTCTACCGGAGACAGATCCTGCTGATAACGAAGGACAGGCCTGCTGACCGGAAAGATGACCGCTATCTGGGGGATAAGCTGATCCGGGAGGCGGAAGGGATCGTTTTATGGTGTCTGGAAGGCCTGCAGAGGCTCGTAAAGAATGGATTTGAGTTCAGCATCAGCGACCGGGCGAAGCAGAATCTGGAGGAACTGATGGAGAATGAAAACAATATCATCTCTTTCCTCAATTCATCAGGTTATGTCCGTAGAGAAAAAGCAACCTATGCCAGTTCCAGACAACTGTATATTGCTTATCGAAAATGGTGTGATGATAATCTGGAAAAGCCGAGGGCTGAGAATACGTTTAAAAAATATCTGAATGAGAATGCCCGGAGTCTGGGACTCACGTATGATAAGAATCTTCCCGGCGAGAACGGGAAAACCGTAAGAGGGTTCCGGGGAATCCATGTACTCATCAATACAAAACAGTACAGATTTTTTTAGGCGTTTCAGGCAGACAAAAATGAGTCGAATCGTATTTATCTGAAATTTATTTTTCCAAAGAGTGAAAATAAACCGCCTAGACTGCCTAGAAGCTTGAAAAATACAGAGAAACGGCAACTTTTAACTGCCTGACGGGTGCCTGAAAAGTGCCTGACGGCATAGAGGATTCCTCTCCTCTTTTGAAAGGAATATGTGGAAGGAGGAAGTGACTGAACAATAGAAAGAAAAACGGTAAATGATGTATTGCAGTATGCGGTTGAAAACGGTATGATTGACTTAGCATATGTGCAAGAACAGATAGAAATGAATAAAAGAAAGGAATTGATAGAAAATCATCCCTACAGTATATGGCAGGGAAAAGACGGTAAATGGAGAACGTATCTTCCTGATGAATCAAAGGAACGGAAAAAGGCTTTAAAAAAGCGCAATACCAGAAAAGAGATTGAGGATGTGGTCGTAGCTTACTGGAAAAGTCAAATCCCATCGTTGCGGAAATACACATTTCAGGATGTATATCTTATGTGGCGGACAGTTCAGGATCAGTTAGTCAGTGACAACACGGTGGCAAAGTACGAAACTGATTACAATCGCTTTTTCAGAGATACTGATTTTGCACAAAAGGATATAAAGCATATCAGTAGTGATGATATTAAGATTTTTATGGTCCAGACCATCAAACGTTTGAATCTTCAGAAAGAAACCAGCAGAAAACTTTTTGGATATATTACAAATACTGTTTTTTACGGGCGAAAAGAACTGGCGATAGAAAATAATCCTGTTGAGTTTATCAAGGCAAAAGATTTTTATTCCTATTGCGCTGAAAAATATAAACCGGCAGAGAAAAAGATTATCGTGAAAGATGATATGAAACTGCTCCAGAAACAATTTGCAGATGATCATGCGGCAAAGCCAAATTACATTCCGACCTATGCAGTAGAATTTGCCAGCTTGACGGGTATGCGTGTTGGTGAGATTGCGGCATTAAGATGGGATGCTATTAAAGAAAACTATATCGTAGTTGATAAGTCCGAGAAATCAAACCGGAGAAAAGATATATTTTATATTGACAGCACAAAAAATAAGAAGGTACGTTTTTTTCCTATGACTGCAGAAATTAAAAAATTATTGCATAAAATCTACATAGTTGAAAAAGAATATGGCTATTTGTGTGAATGGGTTTTTGCAAATGAAAACGGTCGTATACATGCTAAAACAATTTCATCTTGTATCAAAACAAAATGCAGACAAGTTGGAATCGATGAAAAAGGTATACATGCTTTTCGAAAGACATTGAATTCAAATATGCGTTGCAGAGGAGTTTCATCTACCGTTGCTGCTTCCATCCTCGGGCACAGTCGAATGGTAAATGAACAGTATTATACCTTTGATGTGACAGGCATTGCAGAAAAAGCAAAGATTCTTGAAGAAATCAACGTAGAAACCTGTGCAATGTAAGTGTTACCTGATGTGTTACCTCTTGAAATCGCCCCGGTAAAAACTCAGTAAAATCAAGGGCTCTGAGAACAAACCGTGGGCGTAGAGGTCGCAGGTTCAAATCCTGTCACTCCGATTTTTTCATGCAAAAATATAGGTTATAATCATATGAAGAAAAGGATCACTGCTTTTTCAAAAGCAATGATCCTTATTTTTCTCTATTATGGAAAAGTCTATGT